>OMRS01000334.1 GCA_900313545.1 uncultured Eubacteriales bacterium
TTGTCGCCGTAGGACTTGTCCTGCACTTCCATGAGGAAGCAGGAGGAGACGGTCTTGATTCCGGGAGCTCCCTTGAGGATCTGCAGCGCCGGGCGCAGCACGTTGCCGGTGGAGTTGATGGCGCCGGCCACCATGGCGTCGGCATCATCCATCTTCATCATCATGGTGCCGTAGAAGAGGGTGTCCTTGTAGCACAGCTCGCGGGCCTTCTCCAGCGTCATGCCCTTCTTCTCGCGGATGTGGAAGAGCTGCTCGGCATAGGCTTCCGTCTTTCCGCTGGTGGCGGGATCTTCGATCTCAACACCCTGAAGACTCACATTGAGTTCCTGTGCCTTGGCCTCGATCTCAGCCTTGGCACCCACCAGCACCACCCTGGCCAGACCCAGCTCGGTGATCTTCTGGGCAGCCTGCACGGTACGGGGCTCGGTTCCTTCAGCGAGGACCACGCGCTTGACATCGGCGGCAGCTTTTGCACGAATTTGTTCAATGACGGACATGTTGAAATCCTCCCTTGTTCTGCTATAATTATTACGACGTTTAAGAATGAAAGCAACTCATGTCATTATACCCCATTTTCATCTCCTTTGAAAAGGAGATTTTGCAGGAGAAACCCATGCGCGTCTGTGCCGTCATCTGTGAATACAACCCCTTCCACAACGGCCATGCCCACCACCTGCGGCAGGCCCGTGAGCGCTCCCGCGCGGACTACCTGGTCTGCGTGATGAGCGGCTGCATCACCCAGCGGGGCACCTTTGCCCGCCATGACCCCCTCTTCAGGGCCCGCACCGCCCTCCAGTGCGGCGCCGACCTGGTCATCGGGCTGCCCGCCCGCTTTTCCGTGGCCCCCGCCGGAGAATTTGCCGGCGGGGCCCTGAGCCTCATCCGGGACCTCGGGGTGGTCACCCACCTGTCCTTCGGCTGTGAGGAGGAGGCCCTTCCCCTGCTCTTTCCCGCCGCCCGCCTGCTCTCCCGGGAGACGCCCGCCTTCCGGGAAGCCCTCCGCCGGCAGCTCGGCCTGGGGCGCTCCTATCCCCACTCCCGCGCCGCGGCGCTTGAGGAGGCAGGCCTTCCGGGCGCAGGGGAGCTGCTCGGGCTCCCCAACGCGTCCCTGGCCTGCGAGTATCTCATCCACCTGCCGGAGGGCATCACGCCCGTTCCCGTCCTCCGGGAGGGAGCCGGCCACGGGCAGGAACCCAGCGGGGGCTTCTGCAGCGCCGGCGCCCTGCGCACCCGTCTGGAGGCGGGCGATACCGGAAGCCTCCCGCAGTTCGTGCCCGATGCCCCCGCGCTCCTGGAGCAGGAGCGCACGGGGCGCGTCCACGAGGAGGAGGCCCTCACCCAGACGCTGCTCTATCTGCTGCGCACCACCCCGGAAGAAGACCTTGAACACATCTTCGGCATGGAGGAGGGACTGTGCCACCGGTTCGCCCGCGCCGCCCGGGAGGCGGTCAGCCGGGAGGCCCTGCTTGGGGCGGTCAAGTGCCGCCGCTACACCCATACCCGGCTTTCCCGCGCCGCCGCCTGTCTGCTGCTCGGGATCACCCGGGAATTCTGGCAGGCCACCCCTTCTCCCACCTTCGCCCGCATCCTGGCCTTCCGCCGGGAGGCGTCCCCCCTGATTTCAAGGATCCAGGAGTCCGCCGCAATCCCGGTGGGAACCCTCACGCGCCACTTTTCCAGGGAGGATCCCCTCTTTGCCCTGGACGTGCGCGCCCGGGACCTGTGGGCCCTGGGGTGCAGCTGTCCCTCCCTGCGCACAGGTGGCAGCGCCCTGACCTCCTCCCCCGTCATCCTCTGAACCCGTCCGGAAAGGAGCATGTTCATGTTCAGCCTGACCCTCCCCCTTGCGCTTGTTGTCGCGTTCATCCTCTACCGTCCCATCCCCACCTCGTCAAACCCCGTCGATGCCGTGCTGCTCTTTCTGCGCCGCAAAAGCCTCTCCTTTCTGCCCGAACCCCTGCACTTCATGCTCGCGCTCAGCATTGCCGCAGCGCTTCTGGGGCTTTTGCACCCCCTGGCCTTTGCGCTGCTGTGCGCGCTGCCCCTTCGGTGCTTCTGTTCCGTCCAGAACGCCCAGCAGATCAAGGGCCGGCTGGACAGCGGCATCCATGCCGGCTCCCCGGAGGCCTATGAAAGCGACATCCTCTCCGCCCTGCAGGACATGACCCTGTCCTTCTCCCGGGAAGGCCTTCTCCCGGCAGTGCTCATGGCCCTCTTCCTTCCCCTCCGCCTGAGCCCCGGCATCGGCATGTTCCTCCTGCTTCAGTCCCTCCTGCCGGACGCGCCCCTCATGGAACTGCGCACCCGTCTTGTCTCCATGACGGACCGGCTTCTGTCCGGCCTGCTGATGCTGTGCTGCGGAGTGGTGGGCCGGCTTCCCGTGGGCATCACCGGCCAGGGTCCCTTTCCCCGCCTGGTCTCCATTCTGAAGCTGGATATGGCCCACCGGGAGGACCACATGCCCCTCTCCGGGGATATCTCCCAGGGCGCGCTGCTGCTTGGCGTGTGCCTGTGCCTGACTGTCCTCGTGCTGACGGTGCTGCTGCTCCTCCTGCGCGTATAAAAAAACCGGCATCCCCGAAAAAACGGGGGTGCCGGTCTGTTCCTGCGGCCTTCTACAGTCCCATGTTGATGGCCTTTTCAAAGATCTTCCGGGCCAGGGGCGCCGCCACGGTGCCGCCGCTTCCGGCGTTTTCCACCACGATGCTGACGGCATAGGGCGCGCGGTCATTGGTCACGTAGCCCACGAACCAGGCGTGGCTCCCCACGCTCTTGTCATCGCTGGGCTCCGCGGTGCCGGTCTTGCCGGCCACCACGTAGCCGCTGCCCAGCGCCGCCCGCCGTCCGGTCCCGTTTTTGACGGCGTTGATCATGTCCCGCTCCACCCGCCGGGCCACCTCCGGAGAGAGGGCGGTCCAGCTGGATTTCTGGGGCAGGGCGCGGTTGTGGCCGCCGGGCGTGATGATGCGGCTGATCAGCCGCGGTTCCTTCATGACCCCGTTGCAGGCCACGGCCGAGACGATCATGGCCATGTGCAGCGGCGTCACCAGCACCCGTCCCTGGCCGATGGATGACCAGGCCAGGTCCTCCGCGCTGGCATTGTCGATGGGATAGCTGGAATTGTAGACGATCAGGTCGCTGAAGAGGTAGTTCTGGTTAAAGCCCAGCCGCTCCGCCGTATCCCCCAGCATGGTGTAGCCCAGGTCCTGGGAGATGGCGGCAAAGGCCGTGTTGCAGGAATTGGCAAAGGCCGTGGACAGGTTCTGCACGCCATGGGCCGAGTTTTCCGTCACGGAATAGCTGCCCACCGGATAATAGCCCGTGCAGTCAAAGGCAAAATCCTCCAGGTCCGGCAGGTTCTCATAGGCCGAGGCCAGGGTCACGATCTTGAAGGTGGACCCCGGCGGGTACAGGCCCTGGATAGCCCGGTTCATGAGAGGGCCGCCCTCATTGTCCACCATGGCCTCCGTGACGTTCAGGGGATCGAACTGGGGCATGGACACCATGGACAGAATCTCGCCGGTGCGGTAGTTCATCACCACCACCGCGCCCTTCTTTCCCGCGGGGAATTCTCTGGAGATGTAGCGGGAAAGGCTTTCGCTGATGGTCAGGACCACATCGTCTCCCCGAAGCGGGGTGCCCGTGACGGCATCCTTGAGCCGCTCCATCAGGCGGGCATTGAAGCCCAGCAGGTGCTGGGCATGGAAGGTGTCCACGCCCGTGGAGACGTAGCCCTCGCTGTCTCCCACCACCTGGGAGACCGCCATGCGCACATCCCGGCTGCCGCTGTAGCTGCGCTCCCCGTTTTCATCCGTCCATGCCAGCCATGACCCCATCCGGTCCGAGACGGTTCCCATGGTGACAATCCGCTTCTGGTTGCTGATGCGGGGATTGTGGGCGTTGGCCACCCAGCGCCCGCCGTAGAAGTAGATGGAATAGCAGAAATAAAACCCGGTCAGCACAAAGCAGCCCAGGATACAGACAAGCAGCAGGCGGATGCGTCTGCGGATGACCTTCATCCTCTGTTCCCTCCCTCCGCCATCGCCGTGCGTTCCTCCCGGTGATTGATCGCATATACGCCCTGCAGAATCCCCACCATGGCCATGCAGGTCACGTAGGAGGAACCGCCGTAGCTGAGAAAGGGCATGGTCACGCCGGTGATGGGAATCAGCTTGATCACCCCTGCCGTGATCATCAGGGTCTGGATGGACAGGGCCGCCACCGTGCCGCATCCCAGGAGCATGTTCATGGAATGCCGGCAGTTCAGGGAGGCGGAAATTCCCCTGGCAAAGAGCAGGACGTAGATGAGCAGCAGGGCGATGCCGAACACCTGGCCCATCTGTTCACAGGCCACGGCAAAGATAAAGTCATTGTAATACGCCGGAATCTTTCCAGGGGTGCCCTGCCCCAGGCCCATCCCGTACAGTCCGCCGGAGCCGATGGCCAAGAGGGCCTGGATGATCTGGTAGCCCCCGCCCATGGGATCGCTCCAGGGATTGCGCCACATGGCCACACGCACCTTGACGTGGGCGAACATCCGGTATCCCAGCAGGGCCGCCCCCACGCCGCCGCCCAGGCCCAGCGCCGTGAGCAGCAGGTTCCCGGAGGCCACAAAGAACATGATCAGCGCGGTGAGGTAGTAGATGAGGGCGGTTCCCAGGTCCCGCTGCAGCATGAGCAGCAGCAGGCAGGCGCCCGTAAAGAGGATCGCCGGCAGCATCTGCAGCAGCGTCCTGTGGGAACTGAAATAGTAGGCCAGGGACAGGATCAGGGAGAGTTTGACAAACTCGCTGGGCTGGATGCTGAAGCCTCCGAAGACGGGCAGCCAGTTCTTGGCGCCAAAGACCCACTGTCCAAAGATCAGGGGCAGCGTCAGCGCCACAATCCCCAGCACCATGGACACAAGGGTCAGTCCCCGGAACCTGCGCACCCTGTCCACCACCATGGAAAAGACCACCATGATCACCAGGCCCGCCACATAAAAGATGCACTGGCGTATCCCCCGGTCCGGGGACACGGTGCACAGCAGCAGAACGCCGGTTCCGCACAGGAAATTGGTCAGGCCCATCATGAGCGGGTCCATGGAAAACCACCGGGGAAACTTCAGCGTGGACACAAGGCCCAGGATCACCATCACCAGGGACACCACCGCAAAGGGCACCTTATGGGCCTCATCCGCCGTGGAGAAGGTCAGCAGCATGCCAAGGCCCTCAAAGCAGGCGGTCGCCAGGGCGATGATCCAGGTCGTCACCCCCGGATTCCCGGAGAACCTGCGCGCACCCCCGGTCTCACCGCTGCGCCTGCCGGCTCTTTTGTGCGGCGCTGCTGCGCTTTTTTTCTGCAGTTTTCTCGCTGCGGCTGTCATGAGACCTCCTCCGTTTACTGCTGTCCGTTGCGGACCTGTCCCGTCCGTTTTTTCTGTCAGGCTGTCTGTTCCTGCGCTCCCGTCTCAGGGAGAAGGGGGAACCGATGAATATCTCCCGGCCCTGTTTGACGCGCCTTCTGCGGGCACCGGTCACATACGGCGTCTCCATGCCGCGGGAACCGGCCGCACTCTCATAGAGGGTAAGCTTCATCCGGACCGTTCCCAGATTCAGCACCGCACCGTTCCTGAGGACGGCTTCATCGCCGACCGACACGGGCACGTTGTCTGCCAGCATGCCGTCCCTGCGCACGGGAACCACATGAAGCTGACCCTCGTCCACCCAGAAAAAAGCGGAACGAAGGTGCACCCCCCGGCTGGGCAGGAAAATGTCGCTGACCCGGGAGGAGCCCATCATGCCCTCATAGGGAACCGGGATGTCCTCCCCCACGGAGGCGCGCAGGTTTCCCCTCTCGATCACATGCAGCTTTCCCGCAATGCCGGCACGGCGCCATCTTCCCGCTTCCGACAGGATCTGCATGATCCCCGCCACGAACACGATCAGGATCAGAACGGCACTGATATAGCCAAAGCCCTGTGTAAACACCTGTACCCATGCATTCGACACGACCGTTCTCCCCCCTGCCTTCTTCTCCATTTCAACGTTTGCACCCGGGCTTTTCTTCCCGGAGCCGGCTTTCATCATACCACAGGTTCTGTTTCTTTTAAAATCCTCCGGAGAAAAGATCCGCCCTCCGGCACCCGGCACCGGCACACCGGGTTTTCGCAATGGCCAGGGCAATTTCACGAACTATTTGAAGGGCTGAAAAATCTAATAGAATCAAGCTTTTTTTCTACAAAAAAGTAGAGAAAAA
>OMRS01000237.1 GCA_900313545.1 uncultured Eubacteriales bacterium
CGTTGACTACGCGCGCTTCATTCCGCGCCCCTTCAAAACCGTATGTCCGATCGCCTTCACGCTTGCCACAAAGGTCCTGTTCCTGCTGTACACCGCCAGGAACAGGGAGTTGGAGATCAGGAAGCTGAGAGCGGCGTTCACCAGCAGGGAAGGCCACGCTCCCAGATGAAAGAGGGAGCAGGCAGTCCACGAGACCACGCAGGACAGGAAGGCCAGCGCTGCCAGGCTGCTGAAGAGCCGTACATACTCCCACAGATGTTTCCGGGGGAAGACCTCCTGGAACAGGTTGCGGAACAGCCAGGGGATCTGTACCAGCACGATGGAGATCACCGAGGAAAGAAGGACGCCGTAAAGGCCCAGCCACTGCACGGTGGCCAGGTTCAGCACCAGGTTCACCAGGGCCGCCGTCAGGGGCCGCCAGCGGTCCTTCCGCCAGATTCCCGCCGCATCCTTGAACATATTGACGAGCTTGTTGACCCCCATGGAGTAGTAGTAGATGGCAAAGCAGACCACATGGGACACGCTGAGCAGGTACTCCTTCCCCATCCACAGCTGCATGAAGGGCTGGAACATACACAAAAGCAGCGCCGTGGAGACGCACATCATCCAGCAGAACAGCATGGTGAGCTTGACCAGGTCCCGGTAGTTCTTCTCCTCGGTTTCGGTCACCAGGCTGTTGCCCACCCCGGCAATGCAGGCGGCGGTCGCCGTCTCCAGGAAGGTCCGCAGGGCAGTAATGACGAAAAAGTAGTTCTGATAGACCGCCAGGGCAGTCAGGCCCATGAATGCGGAGATCACCAGGGTGTCCGCGTAGTTGAACACCACGGCGGAAAGGCGGGAGGTGAACAGGTCCCTGACCCGCCGCACGATATCCATCACCTTTTCCCGGGGCAGCTTTCCCCTGGGAATGTACGCGGGGTAAAGCTTTGACACCCGCAGGGAGATGATGATGTTGATGGCGGTCTGGGCGACAAGCTGGACAGCCAGGAAGACATAATAGTTTCTGAAAACCATCAGGGACAGGAATTTGAGCCCGTATTCCACCATCCGGATACACAGGTGCACCTTGCTCGCCACGTCCAGGCGCTGATGGGCATCCAGCAAAGAGCGCTTGTAGGCAAAGAGCCAGTAGGTCAGCACGGTGTTGCCCAGATACATGAAATAGAGGATATGGAGATTCATGTCCGGGGGGACCGTCCCATGGATCAGCCCTGGCAGAAAGGGCGTCAGCGCCAGCCCCGCCACGGCGATGAAGAGGCCGATGACCCGGTAGAAGGTCCGGTACAGCCGCAGCAGGGCGCAGATGGACGGGGCGTCGTCCTCCGCGATGGGCCTGTACATGCTGAACACCATGGCGCTGCCCACGCCCAGCTCGGCCAGGTTCAGGAAGGACAGAATGGATCTGAAAAGGCCGTTCAGACCCAGGTACTCCACCCCCAGGAAATGGAGCATGACCATTCGCATGAAGAATGGAACCACGGTATTGAGCACCTTCAGCAGACCGTCAAACAGCAGGTTCCGGGCGGCGTTTTTTGTCCGTTCAATTTTCATCCGCGGCAGCTCCTTTCTGAGGAAATCTCAGAGGAATCATGCCCCTTGCCCGACTCATGGCGCACCTTGACCGCGCACAGCGCCATGGCCGGGAGGTACAGGCCCCATTTCAGCAGGGTAATGACCAGCCGGGGGTTTCGGGGCAGCTCCCTGACGGAGACCAGGGAGAGCATTCCAGACTGCCGCAGGGCCTCCTTCATATGGTCCGCCGCTTCCCGGAGGGAAATGTCTCTCCTGCCAAACCCCTTTGCCGTGCGGATGATGAGGGAGGCGGCGAACTGGTTGAGCTGACGGTCCACCGACGGCGCAAGGCCGCTCAGATGCTCCCGCATATAGGTGGTCAGATAGTAAAAGCTCTTTGTCAGCAGGTTCTCCCCGCTTCGGGCCCGGATGGAGCCCTCATTGGTCCTGTTGTAATAATAGAGCTGTTTGTTGCAGATGTACACATTCCGGGATTTCAGCAGGCACTCATAGGTCATGGGAAGATCGGTGAAGACGCGGATCCTCTCATCACGGGTACAGCACTCCAGCTGCAGCTCCCGCCTGCACGCCTTGTCCCAGGTGTGGGCCAGAATGCAGCCGCCGTTCAGCCCCTTCCGGTCGTCCACGATCAGCCTGGGGAAGACCTCCTTTTCCAGCCGCGCCCTGTCGTATATCCCCTCGGGCACGTTGTTGAGGGTGGCCTCCATGTGGTCCTCAAACACGTTGTAGGCCCCAAAGAGCACCATGTCCAGAGGGACTGGGGAGGATTTCA
>OMRS01000337.1 GCA_900313545.1 uncultured Eubacteriales bacterium
CCCGGGAGAGGCGCATGATCTCGGTAAAGAGCTGCACCGCGGGTTGGCGGAGCAGGGGATCCCGGACCGCCTGTGAACGGTCCTGAAGAACCCTGGCTTCGCGCTCCGGATCCAGAACCTCCTTGTGATGGGCGTATTTATAGGCGGCCACGTCTCTGGAAACCTGCATGCGCTGCTCAAACAGGGAGAGGATGGCCCGGTCAATGGCATCGATGTCCTCCCGGCAGCGGGTGATGTCGGGCAGTTTAGTGGAATCTGTCATGGCTTCTCCTTTCTGACGAAGGAAAAATGATTGTCGGGATCCAGCATGAGGTCCAGGAGCCCGATGGCGGTGATGCTCTCCATGACCACCGCCGCGCGGGGGACGATGCAGGGATCATGGCGGCCGCGGATGGAAAGGTCCTCATTGGTTCCGGTCAGCACGTTGATGGTCTGCTGTGGCCGGGAGATGGAGGGAGTGGGCTTGATGCAGACCGTGAAGCGCACGGGCATTCCGTTGGTGATGCCCCCGGTGATGCCCCCGTTGTGGCTGGTGGCATGGGTGACGCTTCCCTGCGCATAGCGGGGGCTGTCATTGGCCTGGCTGCCGCGCAGGGTGCTCATTTCAAGTCCGTCGCCGAAGATCACCGCCTTGACGGCGGGCACCGAGAAGGCGAGGCCGGACAGGACGCTTTCCACGGAACGGAAAAACGGGCTCCCCACGCCTGCAGGAACGCCCGCAGCCACGCATTCAATGCGTCCGCCCACGGAATCCCCATCCTCCCTGGCCTGCGCCACCACCTGGCGCATGAGAACTTCCTTTCCTTCATCCACCAGGGGAAAGGAGGAGGAATTCAGGCGGGAGAGAAGGTCGCCTTCGGGAAGCAGGGGAAGGGGCGCGTCCTCCACCTCCGCGATGGCGGAAATGTGGGCGGCAATGGCGATGCCCTTCTCCGAGAGCAGCTGCCGGCACAGGCTGCCGGCAAAGACCAGGGGGGCGGTGAGGCGGCCGCTGAAGGGGCCGCCTCCGCGGGGGTCGCTGGCGCCGTCGTAGCGCACGAAGGCGGGGTAATCCGCATGGCCCGGGCGCATGCACCCGTGAAAGGCGTAATCCCCGGAACGCACATTGGTGTTTTCGATGAAGCCGGTCAGGGCGGCGCCGGTGGTATGCCCCTGGTACAGCCCGGAGAGGATGCGGACCTCATCGGCTTCCCTTCGGGCGGTGGCGGTGGGGTCCCGGCCCGGTGCACGGCGCTGCATGTGCTTTCGGATCTGCTCAAAATCCGGGGAAAACCCCGGAGGAAGCCCGTCCACGGTGATGCCGATGCCGGCTCCGTGGGATTCCCCGAAAAGGGTCAGGCGAAGATGGGTGCCAAAGGTGGCGCTCACTGGATTTCCCCTCCCAGTGCCGCATATTCTTTCCAGAAGCCGGGTGCGGACTTGGCCACGGCCTCGGTGTCGGTGAGGGTCAGGGGCTTGCGGGACAGGGCGGCGGCCATGGCCATGGCCATGACAATGCGGTGGTCATTGGCTCCCTCCACGCGCCCGCCCAGCAGGCTCATTCCCCGGATGATCAGCCCGTCCGGGGTCTCCCGGCAGATGCCCCCGCAGCCGTTGATGGCGTGACAGATGGCGCTGAGCCGGTCGCTTTCCTTGAGGCGCAGCCGGCCTGCGCCGGTGATGCGGCTCTCTCCCCTGGCGGCGGTCATGGCCACGGCCAGGGCAGGCACCAGGTCCGGACACTGGGCGCAGTCGGCGGTGATGGCACACAGCTGTGAGGGAAAAACGAGGAGCTCGCCGTTTTCCCAGCGGCAGTCAGCCCCCATCTGCTGCAGAAAACCGAGGATCTGCCGGTCCGGCTGAGGGGATTCCGGGTTCAGGCCGCACAGGCGCATGGGGCCTTTGCGGCTGATGGCACCGGCCACCGCGTAAAAGCAGGCGTGGCTCCAGTCCCCCTCCAGCGGCAGCAGCCCGGGGGAGCGGGGCCGCTGGCGACCGGGAACGTTCAGACAGCGGCCGTTGGCGTCCCAGAAGGTCTGTACCTCAAAACGGCGCTGGATCTGGCGGGTCATTTCCACATAGCTTGCGCTCTCCAGGGGCGTGGTCAGCACCACCTGGCTGTCGCCTCCCAAAAGGGGAAGGGCCAGCAGAAGACCGGTCACGAACTGGCTGGACACATCGCCCGGGAGCTCGTAGATGCCGGCGGTCAGGCTGCCCTCCACGGTCAGCTCATTGCCCCGCTGGACCCAGGAGGCCCCCTGGGCGGTAAACAGCTCCCGGTAGATATCCAGGGGACGCTGCATGAGACGGCCGTGCCCCACAAAGCGGACGGGACCGCGGCCGTCCAGCGCCAGCGGAAGCAGGAAGCGCAGGGTGGAGCCGGATTCGCCGCAGTCCAGGACCCGGGTCCGTCCGCCGGGGGAAGGAATCTCTCCGCCGGTAATGAACATGCGCACGGCGCCGGGAAAATCGCTGGCGCCGGAGGCGGTCTGGCGCAGGATGCCCAGGGATGAGCAGCACGAGAGCGTGGCGGAAATGTCCCCGGAAAGCAGCAGGGGCTGCAGCTGGGTTTCTCCCCGGGCCAGGGCCGAAAGGAGGACCGCCCGGTGGGAGGCGGACTTGCTGGGGATCAGGCGGAGCCGGCCGGTGAGGCTGGCGGGCATAAGGGTCAGGTCCATAAGAGGCCTCCGGTCCTGTGCAGCAGACGGGTGAGGGTTTCACCGTCCACGGGTACGATGCGGCAGCTGCCGGGAGCATCCAGAAGAATCAGGCGCAGCGTCTTTCCGGCGGCTTTTTTGTCATGGAGCATGTCGGCGAGCACTTCCTCGCCCCGGATGCCGTCCGGCAGGGTGCAGGGCAGATCCAGACGGGACAGCAGACGGTAAAGCCGCTGCCGCATCCCGGCGGGGGTGATGCCCAGTTCCTCGCCCCAGGTGCAGGCGGCCAGCATGCCAAGGCACACCGCTTCCCCGTGAAGAATCTGGCCGTAGCCCGACTCCCTCTCCAGCGCATGGGCCAGGGTGTGGCCGAAATTGAGGATCATGCGCTCGCCCCGGTCCAGGGGATCCCGGGAGACCACGTCAGCCTTGACGGCGATGCAGCGGTGAACGATCTGGGGAGCGTGACGAAGGACCTCCTCCCGGTCTGCGCAGCTCTCCAGGAGCTCCAGCAGGGCCGCATCGCGGATGCAGCCGACCTTGATGACCTCGCCCAGTCCCGAGCCGATCTGGCGGGGCGGAAGGGTATGAAGGGTGGAGGTGTCGATGACCACCAGGGACGGATGGCAGAAGGCGCCGATCAGGTTCTTGCCCAGGGGATGATTGACGGCCACCTTTCCGCCCACCGATGCATCCACCTGGGACAGGAGGGTGGTGGACACCTGAATCAGGGGGATCCCCCGCAGGGTGGTGGCGGCGCACAGTCCCGTCAGGTCCCCGATGACGCCTCCGCCCAGCGCGACGACCACATCGCTGCGGGTGATGCCGGATTCCAGCAGAAAATCCTGGACGCGGGAGAGCTCCTCCCGCGATTTGGTCGTCTCCCCCTGGGGAAGCACCAGGGAAACCGTCCGGGCACCGGC
>OMRS01000338.1 GCA_900313545.1 uncultured Eubacteriales bacterium
CTGAGTACCGCACCGCTTCTCCAGTAGAGGGGGATATAGGGCATATCATTGCGAAAGAGGGCCTGAATATCCAGCATCACCATGCGATATTCAATGGAGGTATAACTCTTACGCAACAAAGCGATCAGGTCATTCATGTCCGAAGAACGGTAACGCGTGAAGTTGCAACTGCCAGTGGAAGATAGTGTGAAGCCAGGGTCCGGACAGATATCGAAGTAGAATCCCGCTAGTGCCATGGAATAGTCTCCGCTGCGAAGCTTTTCAGAGACCGCATTTTTGGACCAGGTCACTACATTGACGGGAATGCCTACTGCAGAGAGCTGCTCCCGGATCTTATTGGCAGCATTGGTACGTACGGTGGATGTGATCTCGTCGTAGACCAGCAGACGTAATGTAGGGAAGGCTTCCCCGTCCTTGTAACGCTTTCCGTCATTTGCTTTTTTCCATCCGGCGCTGTCCAACAGTGATTCGGCCATGAGGGGATCATAGATATCCTTGATAACGTCTTCATTGGACAACCAAGTACCGGCAGGAATAGGGGAATATGCGGCACTGGCCATACCCTGGTAAATGGAGTTGATCAGCTCGCTACGGTTAATGGCATAGGAGATGGCCTCCCGCACAAGGTTACGGCCGTGGTCGTCGCTCTTGAACATTCGGTAGGCGCGGTTAATCAGAAGGGCTTCCAGCTGACGGCTCCGTGAATTCATGGAGAAAGTGGAGAGCGATCCGGAGTACCTGGAAGCATTGATAGACCTGGAAAATCCAATATCCACGTTTCTCATGTCAAAAGCTGTCATGACGCTTTCATCATCCTTGTATATGTTGGCGCGGATATTGCGGACCTGGGGCTGCACCTGTCGCCAGGAGGGATTGGCAGTTAGCCATATGGCCGAATTCTGCTCATATCCGTCATATTTGTAGGGACCGGAGCCACTGGGCATGGAGGCATCCACCTCTTCAGAAGGAAGAACGGGAAATGTCAGGGCATACAGAGCGCCGAAAGAACTGCGACGGAGACGGAACACCAGTGTACGATCATTCTGGGCTTCCCAAGAGCGGATGGAATAGAAGGTGGCGTAATAGAGCCCACGTTCCTCCTGTGGAATTTCTGAATTGAGATCCTTGTCGAACCCCGATAGGGCATACATCCGGTCCAGGGTGGCTACCACGTCGTACGCAGTCAGGCGTTTTCCGTTCTGGAAGGAGATATCCTCCTTCAGGGTAACGATCAGCCGCTGTCCTTCATTGGTAAACTCATAGGAGTACGCCAGGGAAGGCTGAGGCATGTAATCATCATCCAAAACGAAAAGGCTGTCATACACCAGGGAGAGCATGGTCACAGCGTCGCGTTCCCGCAGTTCAAGCGGACGCAGGGACAGGGAACTGGTTCCCACTATGCCTACCACCAGGGAGGTGGTGTTGGCCAGAGCATGTAGGGGGAGAAGAAAAAAGGCAAGGATCAGTGCGGTGACTTTTTTCAAAATGAATTTCCTCCGGTTAAATATTTACAGTTTCGCTACCTTGCAGGGAATCCCCGGGATAATAGTATTTTCTGTAAACTTCCATGGCGGCAAGCACACGCTTGCAGTAGGTGGCGGTATCCGTGGTTGGAATCGTGTCAAGAGTATGACCATCCCGGGAATAGTCGGGATTGGCGAGCCAGGAGGATACATTGCCTTGTCCTGCGTGATATGCGCAGATCATGCAGGTGGGATTGCCTCCAAATCGGTCTGAGAGGTAAGAAAGATACCAGGTGCCAAAGCGGATGTTCACTTCTGGATCGAACAGGAGATCGAAACTGTAGTCCTCGGTGTCTTCCTTTAGCTTGTGGGCTACCCAGGCGGAGGTTTCTTCCATGAGCTGCATCAGGCCGCGGGCGCCGATGCGTGATACCGCATCGGCCCGAAAGCTGGACTCGCACAGGATGATGGCGGATACCAGAGCAGGATCCAGATTATACTGTGTGCTGTAGTGTTGCACCAGACTCCCGTAGAGAAGGGGGTGGGCAGCTTTTTCAGCTTCCTCTTGCTGGATGCGCAATTGCTCGGCCTTCTTGTGAAGAATCTGCTGGGTAACTGTAAAGCTGACAAAGATGAGGCATCCTGCGATCACGAGCAGCAATGCCACACGAAATACAATGGGAATATTGTGCGGTGTAGGTTCTTCATCCTCATCTGGTTCTTCCTCCTCTTTTGGAGATAAGACTGGAGACAGAGAAGGAACTTCAGTGCTGCGGGCAGTCGGAGTGTTGACAGGGGTGACGTGAGGCTGTGGCAGGCGGTAGCGGTCAGAAGAACCGGAATCCTCCGTTGGAAGAGAAGAATTATCCTGGGCTGTTTCCAAAGCATTGAAATGCTCTCTGGAAAAGACAGTCTGATCACCGGGGTCAGAAGCGGGTAAGGATACTGGAGCAGAAGAAGCATTTTCGGGTGGTTTCTGGCGTGCTCGACGGGGAACAGTCAAAGGGATGGACCCTGTTGGACCCGGTGTGGCGGAATCCTGGGATTCGAAAACCGTTTCCGTCGAAGGAGAAGAAGACTCTTGCAGAGCGTGACGCCGGCGTCTGGGAGGGGGAGTCAGTGAGGATTTAGGTATGATCCGGGGATTCGGAGACTGTGGATCAGAGGGAGGGATGGACGGCAAGGATGCAGAAATTGGAGAAAAAACAGGAGTGGAGGCAGAAGGCTCTGACGAGGGGACGGCATCGATGGTTCTTTGACTCTTTCTCGTTTCTTCTTTGGGATTTCTTCGTCTGCGGGACTGAGGACAACGCTCTTTCAGAAGCGCCATGACGCGCTGACGGGCGGCTTCCCGCCCTTTTTCCGTTGAGATGATCTCGTCAGCCCGGGCTTCCTTCTCACTTGCGGGCATCTGGGAGGCAATACGGGAAAGTGCTTCCTCCATGGAAAGTCCATCCCGGTTGATCAGACGCATGATTTGTGTGTTGCGGCTGCAGCTGACAACCCACACTTCGTCCATGTCCTTGTCCATTCCTGATTCGTAGAGCAGAGGAATATCCGCAAAAACAAGTGGGGAGGTATTCTGCTCCCGCGCCATTGCTTCCCTGATTTCGGCAAGAATCCGGGGATGGAGCAGGTCGTTGAGACATCTGCGTGCTGTCGGATCAGTGAAGACGCGGGAGCCGAGAGCCCGGCGATCCAATGTGCCACCTTTGACTACCCCGGGAAATGCCTCTCCGATGGCAGCGATTACTTCAGTATTCTCCCGGGTCAAATGGTGGGAGATTTCGTCCGCATCTATAACGGGATAGCCTAGTTCCCGGAGAAAACCGGAGATGGTGCTCTTGCCGCAGGCGATGGAACCGGTAATGCCAATTTTCATACCCACATGCTCCTGTGTATTGCTTCAGTTATTTGGAATCAAACCACGACTTTCCACTGTGGATGTCCACAATCAGGGGGACCTTCAGGGAGGCAACCTGTTCCATGCAGTTGCGCAGCAAGTCCGTCACTTCAGTTTCCTCCTCCAGGGGGGATTCCACGATCAGTTCATCGTGGACCTGCAGGATGAGCCGGGCTTTCAGATTCCGCCGCTTGAGCTCTGCGTGTACGGCATTCATGGCCATTTTGATGATGTCTGCAGCAGTCCCCTGAACAGGCATGTTCATAGCAACCCTTTCGCCGAACTGGCGCATGTTGTAGTTGGGACTGCTCAACTCGGGAAGAGGTCTGCGGCGGCCATACAGGGTTCGCGCATAGCCCAGGGTCTTTCCCTGTGTAACACTCTGCTTCATATAGTCATGGATGGCAGGATAGCGGCTAAGATAACGCTCGATGAAGCTGGCGGCTTCTCTGCGGGAAATGTTCAGATTGGAAGCCAGACCAAAGTCGCTGATGCCGTAAACGATACCAAAGTTGACCGCTTTGGCGGAGGATCGCATCTGACTGGTGACCTCCTCCAGGGGAACGTCATAAACCTCGGCAGCGGTACGGGCATGGACGTCCTGCCCCCGGTTGAAGGCGTCGCACATGGCGGCATCTCCGGAAAGGTGGGCCAACAGCCGAAGCTCAATCTGGCTGTAGTCCGCATCCACCAGAACGAACCCTTCTCTGGCTACGAAAGCACGCCGGATTTCCCGGCCCAAGGCTGTGCGCACAGGGATGTTCTGGAGGTTGGGCTCACTGGAGGAGATGCGGCCGGTGGCGGCAATGGTCTGGTCAAACCAGGAATGGATGCGTCCGTCTGGCCCTGTGAGCCCCAACAGTCCATCAATATAGGTGCTCTTAAGTTTACTGAGCTGACGGTAGGAGAGGATGAGGGGAATAATCTCATGCTGGTCAGCCAGCTTTTGAAGAGTATCCGCATCCGTGGAATAACCTCTGCTGGTTTTCTTTCCGGCGGGCAGTTTCAGGTGTTCAAAGAGGACTTCACCCAACTGTTTGGGACTGTTGATGTTGAAATTCTCTCCTGACAGGCGGTAGATTTCCTCTTTCAGACGGGTAATCTCCATGTCATAGCCTTGTCCAAGTTCGCGCAGTACACTGCTGTCAGTGAGAAAACCGACCGTTTCCATGTCAAACAGGGTGGCAGTCAGGGGCAGGTCAATGCTGCTGTAGACATTTTCCATCTCCGCAGCTTTGACCAGATGTTTGTCTTTTATTGTCCTTGAGTAGAGTGCAGCTGCATCTTCTGGCTGCTCATAGCGGGACTGCTGTGGGTTGAGCAGATACTGGAGCAGTAGATCATCATCAAAGGGAGCGTAAAGGGAAAGGTTCTCCTGATGCAGTCGTCCCATGAGATGTTTGGCATCATAGAGCATGAGAGGCGTTTGTCCCTCAAAAAGGGGCGAAAGTGCGTGCAGAGCAGAAGACGGATCCAACCCGGGATTTAGCAGGTCACCCTGCAGGGAAATGCGTGCGCGCTGTCCGTCGCTGCGTGCGAGGGTGAGGTTTGTGTCACATGTAAGGATGGCGATGCAAGGCTCGGTGTCCCCATTCCAGGATTTTTGGACGAATCCGGAGATATCCTCCAGGGAGGAAAGGGGAATCTCTTCCTGCCACGCGATCTGAGGCCCGGAAATCTCCTGCTGAGGGGATTCCCTGTCTGGAGTGCCCAGCTGGCGCACGATGGTATTCATGCCCAGCTTCTGGATAAGGGGAAGACCTGAGCGCAGATCCCCCAGGCGGCAGTCCTCCAAAGAAACTTCATCCAGCGGGACATACCTGGTAATGGTCGCCAGTTTTTTGGAAAGAAGACCGGAAACGGCTCCATCCAGAATCTTTTCCCGCTGTTTGCCTTTCAGCTCCTTGTCTGCAGCCTTGATGATATCCTCTACTGTGGCATAAGTGGATAACAGGGAAGCCGCAGTTTTTGCACCGATGCCGGGAATGCCGGGAATGTTGTCGCTGGCATCGCCCATGAGTCCCTTCAGGTCGGGAATGTGCTCCGGGGTGACACCAAAGTCTTCAAAAACGCGTTCAGGAGTGTACTCGATGATTTCTGTAACGCCCCGCTTGGTGTAGAGCACGTGGCTGGTGGAGGAAACCAGTTGCATGGAGTCCCGGTCACCGGTGACCATCAGGCAGGGAATGCCGGCTTCCTCGCAGCGGCGGGCCATGGTGCCCAGAATATCATCCGCTTCAAAGGTTTCCTTTTCCAGAATACGCACCTGCATGGCTTCAAGGACCTGACGGACAAGTTCGAACTGGGGAACCAGTTCGGGCGCGGCAGGCTTGCGCCCGGCCTTGTATGCCTGGTACTCTTTATGACGGAAGGTGGGTTTCTTCATGTCAAAGGCAACTGCCAGGTAAGCAGGATCGTGGTCGTGGACAACCTTGAGCATCATCATGAGGAACCCGTAGACGGCATTTGTGAAGATTCCCTCGGAATTGGAAAGGGGCGGAAGGGCATGAAATGCCCGGTGCAGCAGGCTGTTGCCGTCTAGAATCAGAAAGGGTCTGGTGGGCATGTGAAGACCTCCCTTATAATCATTCGGAAGTATTATAGCATAGCAGGAATGCCTGTGACAGCCTCAGTTAGAGGCGGAATTGGGGAGTGGAGGAAGAACAGAGAACACGAAAACTCGTCGAAATCCGTTGACAAGCTGTGGCGCTTGCACTAGAATTCGGGACATTATAATAGGAAGGAACCTCCTTAGGGAGGACGAATATGGATGTTCAACGTGCCGGACGGTCTGCCGGCGAAAGCATTGGAGTCAATTTGGCGCTGTCTTCCTTTAAACTGGTCAGTGGCCTTTGGGGGCATTCCATGGCAATGGTGGCAGATGCGGTGCATTCTCTTTCGGATGCATTTACTTCCGTAGTGGTGCTCTTTGCCCTGAAACTGTCCGCAAGAGAAGAGGACAGCGATCATGAGTATGGTCACGAACGATTTGAAAGCCTGGCAGCATTGCTTTTGGCGGTTCTGTTGGGAATAACAGGTGTGGGTATAGGTCACACAGCACTGACAGCTCTGCTGCATCCGGTTACGGTTTCGATGCCTGGAATTCTTCCTATGGTGGCTGCGGCAGTATCTATTGCGGTCAAAGAATTGCTCTTCCGCAGAACCCGTGCGACAGCACTGGCTGTTCACTCGGATGCTCTGTTGGCAGATGCGTGGCATCATCGATCAGATGCACTGTCCTCGGTAGGCAGTCTCATTGGTATCGGTGCAGCCCGCTGTGGTGTGCCTTGGGCGGATGCCGTATGCGGTCTGGCAATTTGTGGATGTATTCTATGGACGGCGGTAGAAATCTTCATCGGTGCAGCCCGGAAACTGACGGACCGGGCACTTCCGGGAGGTCAGGAGAAGGAGATTCGTGCCTGTGCCATGGAAGTGAAGGGCGTTGAAACGGTGGACCTGCTCAAAACACGCGTGACCGGTGCTCATAGTTATGTGGAAATTGAGATCGGAGTGGATGGGGATATGTCCCTCAGGGACGCACACGCCATTGCTGAGACGGTACATGAACGCGTTGAACGGGCGTTTCCCGACGTGATGCACTGTATGGTTCATGTCAATCCGACAAGGCATTGACAGGACGGGTATAATACTGAACTGACTGCCGAAAACTGACGGCAAGCACAAAAGATGGAGGAATCAGCGTTGCCTACCGCAAAAAATACGGATACCACTGCAAACACCAAAAAGACAACTTCGACCAAGAAAAAGACTGCTTCCGTGAGCAAGGGTTA
>OMRS01000343.1 GCA_900313545.1 uncultured Eubacteriales bacterium
ACCAGCGCCTCCGCACTGGCCAGGATGGGTTTGTCCGGACGGATATCAAACTTGGGCTGGAAGTAGACCCTGAAGCGGCCGCCCTCCAGGGACGGTTTGAAGTCCTCCAGCAGGCGTTCCCTGAACAGCTCCGCCTCGTGCATTTCCGTATCGTAGATCCCGATGGCCCTGCGGTAGCCGCTTCTGACGGAGTTGGCGGCAATCTTCGCGTAATCGAAGCGGCGCTCGATCTGCAGCGACTTGTCGACCTGGGAATACACGCCCATGCGCAGCCGGACGCGGTTCTCGGAAACATCCTCATCGACCAGCCCCTCCGAGGCCTTGTCCAGGATGCTTGCGTAATCCGACCTGTGGGGACAGTAGATGAGGAAGGTATCCGCGCCCCGGCGGCAGCCCACGCCGCCCACCTCCCGGGAAATCTGGCGCACCCTCTTGCCGATGCGGGAGAGCACGCTGTCCCCGTACTGCTTCCCGTAGCGTTCGTTGAGCATGTGGAAACGGTTGATGTCCAGAACGATCGCATCCATCGGCATATCCGTGTAATGCTGGTCATACATCCGGACATAGCGCAGGAAAAACTCCATGTTGAAGAGCTTTGTCAGGCTGTCGCGCTCCGTGGACTGGATGATGTTGCGCTTTTCGGAAAGCTCGATGCACCGGTTGACGCGGGCCAGGATAATCTCCGCGGAGGGATAGGGCTTGGGAATAAAGTCATACGCGCCGATCTTGAGGCATTCCACCTCCGCGCTCTCGTCCGCGGTGGCGGCAATCACCGGAATGTCACGCAGTTCCGCCTCCTCTTTCATGACCTTCAGGACTTCCATGCCGTCCATGTTCGGCATATGGATATCCATCAGGACCATGGCCAGCTCCTCCCTGTGGCGCCGGATCTGCTCCAGGGCCTCGATGCCGTCGGTGGCAAACACCAGGTCATAGTTTTCACTGAGCATGTTCTCCAGGATGCTCCGGTTGATCTGCTCGTCGTCCACGATGAGGATACGGCGCTTGAGCCGGGGAATGACCTCGTTTTCATCCATCGGGAACAGCGGGCGGACCGGGCTCTCGGCATCCTCCCGGGCAATGGCCCCCATGCCCTTGAGCAGGTTCTTTTCCTCATACATGAGCGTATCCGCGCGCTCGAACACCTCATGGAAGCAGGTATCCTCGCCGGGCCGGTAATCGGAATAGCCCCCCGAGATGACAACGCCGCCGGTGCCGATGTTTTCCACCGAGCGGTCATGCAGCGCCAGCACCAGCTCCTTGCGGATCAGATAGTCGCGTCCGGTCAGGACCACCACGAATTCATCCCCGTCTGTCCTGTAGACCGGGCTGTGCTGGAAAATGTCGCAGATCATGCGGCTGGCCCTCAGGATATGCTCATCCCCCGCCTTGTGCCCCTGAGTGTCGTTGATCTGTTTGAGCCCGTTCACGTCGCACACGACAATGGCAAAATCCCCGCAGACCTTCCCCTCAATGGCGGTGTCATGGTCTTGCTGAGTCTTGAGGAACGCGTGGCTGCTCTTGACCCCGGTGAGCGGATCCGTCAGGATCGCGGAGCGGGCCTCGTCCCGCTCCTCCGAGGTTTTCTTTTCCCACTTCTGCATGGCCAGGAAATTGGCCAGGATCACGGCAAAGGACATGGTGGAGAGCACCATGATCACCAGCACGCTGGTGTTGTCCGCATCATGCAGCTGCCTGCGCTGGAACTCCAGGAACTCCATTTCCCCCATGGCCTGGGTCTGCCTGTCCGCCGTGCCGGTGATATAGGCATGGATCCGGTCCAGAACGGCGTTCTGCCGTTTCTCGCTGATGCGTTGCGTTGCGGATATTGACATGAGCACAATGAAGGCCAGCAGGCTGACCCACACGATAATGGCCTTGCCGAAGTGGCGCGCATGGTCCTGCCGGATCACCCGGTTGAAGAAGAACAGGCCGAAGATGCACCAGCCCGTCAGGATGACATAGGTCTCCGTATCGATGGTATTGTCGGAAAAAATGCCGGGAACCAGCAGGACAATCAGGAAGACGGCCAGGATTCCCAGACACACGGCGCTGGAGATGCGCTCCTTTTTCCTGCCCTCCTGCCCGGCCACCTTGAACACCGCCGCGGCGGCAAATCCGTAAAGGACCGATGCCCCGATGGTCGTGATGTCCACGATCCACCCGATCATGGTCCTTCCCAGGAAGGGAACGGGCAGGGAAACCAGCATGGCCAGCCAGATGGCGTTGACCGGGATCTGTTTGTCGCTCAGCTCGGCATAGCGCTCAGGCAGGATCCCGTCCTGGGCCACGGCGTAGCACAGGCGGCTGACCGTGCGCAGCATCCCGATCAGGCTGGTGCCCACCAGGCACAAAAGGGACGCCATCAGGATGTAGACGCCCGCCTGGCCCAGATAGTGGTGGGCGGCGTAGAAGGCCGGAAGTCCGGCAATGCCCTCAAACTCGTCCAGGCGGCTGATGTAATCCAGCCAGCTGGAGCAGCCCTGCGGATAGGCGGTGACGCTGAGCAGCAGGATGAAGATGTACAGTGCGGTGGTCACCGACAGGGACAGCACCAGCACGCGGAACATATTCTTGTGCTGAAAGCGGTACTCCGCCGCGGACTGGGACACGCTTTCAAAGCCGATGAAGGCCCACGGGGAGATAAAGGCGATGCGGATCACCTGCCGCAGGGCGCCGGCGTCCGGGATGAAGCCCGGCTCCATGGTCATTCCGGATTTTCCCTGTCCCAGCATGGCGATGGCAAAACAGGCCGTGATGCCGAAGGTGAACAGCAGGGCCATGACCTCCATGCAGCGGGCCGTCGTCCGCTTGCTGCTGGCGCACATCAGCCCGACCAGACCGATGGCCGCCATCGTCACCAGGGCCTCCCCCAGATAGACCTCGTAGCCGAAGATCGTGTAGAGATAGCCGATCCGGAAGATCCCCCGGAGGAAATACCTGGCGAACAGGGGGATGCTCGTCGCGTTGGCCCAGAAGATGGACATGTACACCAGAAACATGAACCAGCCCGCAAGATAGGCGCGGTCATAGCCGAAGATGTACTTCACATAGTTGTACAGTCCTCCGGTCCCGGGATAGCGGTTGGCCAGGAAATGGTAGTGGCTGGCCACCATCAGCATGAGCCCCAGACCGAGCAGCAGGCCGAGAATGGACCCGAGGGGGCCCGCCTGGGAAAGGTAGGATCTGCTGGTCACCACCAGGGACCCCCAGCCGATGGCCGAGCCCACCGACAGGGCCCATACCGCCAGAGGCGAAAGATAAGGCTTCAGCCTGTTGGTCTGGTTGACAGAGGGTGATGAATCAGACATGGTGAAT
>OMRS01000089.1 GCA_900313545.1 uncultured Eubacteriales bacterium
ACCAGCGGGATGTAGGTCAGTTCCTTTTCATAGACCGTGGCCATCTGCTGGTAGTCGCTCTGGATGCGGCGGGTCATCTCGGCCTCGCTCTCCACCCGGAGCCGGTCGCTGTCGCGCAGGTAGTCCATGAGATAGGCGCTGTAGTCATCCCCGATGAACCGGGACATGTTCTGGAACTCCTGCGCCGTCAGCCTGCCCACGGCATTGGCGTAGCGGTCAAAGACGTTGATATAGGCCAGGCGGTAGCCGCTGGTGCCGAACTTCCACCACTTGGTCTGGTCCAGCGCCCGCAGGTCCGATCCGCTGATCTTGGCGCCGCTGCCTGAGCCGATCTCGCTGGCATAGGTGCACAGCACCGCCTGATACTCATTGCGCTGGAGCACCTGCTCGGCCAGCTTGGCCGTCTGGTAGTCCCCGTCCTCAATGATCAGCATCATGGCCTTGTCCGGCAGGCCGCCCTTATGGGTGTAATAGTCGATGACATCCTGGGGCGTCACCGTCCGGTAGCCCGCGCTGTGCAGCGCGTTGAGCTGCGCGGCAAACAGATCGCTGGCCACCGTCTTTCCGCTGGCATTCTGCTCCGTGGTCAGGTTCTTGTAGGAGATGGCCACAAAATGGGGCTCTCCCCACCGGATCTCCGGATAGCCCTCCGCGTCCTTGCGCTGGACGATCCGCTTTTCATAGGCGCCCACCAGGTTCGCCTTGATGACCCGGTCGTCCACCTCCTGGCCCCGGCCGTCGCCTCCGCCCAGGTGGTAGACATAGAGGAACAGGCCCGCAACCAGCACAAGGCTTTCCAGAATGATCCGGACACGTCGCCATGCCCGGCCGATCTCCGGATCACGGATTTCCGCATCCTGGCCCATGGTCTTCCCCCTCTCCCTTGTTCCCGGCGCAGTGCGTCAGGGAATATTGTCCTGAATATAGCTGATCAGCGCCTGACAGCCCGCATCGTTGAGATGCATGCCGTACAGGTCCGGATCCAGACAGTACTCCTCCCTCAGGCCGCCCTTGGCGTTGCGCAGCGCATAGGCGATGTCCAGAAACGGAATGCCGTGCTCCGTGCACAGTTTGGCCAGCATGAGGTTGTAGGTGAAAATCTGCTTGTTGCTGGGTGTGGCGTTGCGGGCCAGAATCACCGGCGGCACCGACATGACGATGATCTCGATCTCCGGGTTCTTCTGGAGGATCTGGGAGATCAGCACCCGCATGTTGTTGAGATAGCGGGGCTCGGAATACGCCCGGATGTTGTCGCAGCGCAGACAGATGTAGACCCGCTTTGCCCCCAGGAGCTTGAGCGCATCGTCGATGTGCATGCGCTGCTCCGCCACCATGGGCAGTTCCGGCGCGCCCTCGTCACTGATCAGCGCCTTTTCCATGCTCAGCCGGGAGGAGACCAGAAACTGCGCCCCTTCCCAGAATGTGGGATCGGATTCCCTTCGCCATTCCACATAGCTCATCAGGTTGGCCATGATGGAATCCCCCACGAAGACCGCATAGGCAAAGTCCCCTGCCGTGGCCCTGCGGGTGACCGTCGCGCCCAGGGGCTTGGCGGTCACGGGAAGCGCGTAGGTGTCGGCATTGAACAGTTCCAGCACGCTGTCCGGAAGACTCATGCCCGTGCCGATAAGGTTGGTGGCTGCGCTCTGGAGCTCAAGAGGCGTCACCATCTTGTAATTGTACAGCTTCAGGGACTCCAGCAGCCAGTTGAGAATTTTCGCGATGCCCGTATAGGTTTCCTCTGTCTCGAGGACCTCCGGCGTGGCCGTCGGCCTGGCTGCCCTTCCCGTGGGATCCAGGGTAGCTGCCGGCGTGGCCGTGGGCTCCGGCGTCTTGAGCATCTCCAGGTTGGACTCATCCACAATGCTGGGAGTGGGATCGATGGACACCTGCTCCCGCAGGGAGGCGTTGGCCACCTCAAAATCTCCTGTCACATGCCCCAGCTGCACGGAAATGATGGAGCCTCGGATGAGGCTTTCCACAAACGCGTCCACTTCCTCCCGCTCCAGGAAGGAATCATAGTTCAGATACACATCCGGCTGGACGGCTCCCTGCAGTCCGCCGGCGGTGACCGCCTGCAGCATCTCCGTGGTGTAGTTGGTGCCCCCGCACAGCACATATTTGGGCACAAAGCCGCCGGCCGCATTGATCAGGGCCTGGGTGCGCTCAAAGGAATGGGCGTTGCTGGTGGCGGTGTTGCGGTCCATCCGGATATTGCTGACGATGCCGGAGTTGCCGATGTCAAACCCCTCTTCCACCATGCGGGAGACCACCTCAGGATGCTCGTTGGCGGTCTGGCCGTCCACAAAGAACAGGCCGTCCACATCGTGCTTCTTGAGAATCCTGAACACGTCCTCCATCATGGCCTCATCCGCATATCCCTGGAAGACCAGGGAGACCATCAGCTGGTCCGTCTCCACGGAGCTCAGCAGGTTGGCCGCCTTCTGGGAGAGGGTGGGGACCGGGGTCGGGGTCAGGAAGACCCGGGGAGTGGGGGTCGCCTTGGGCTCCCCCCTGTCGATGCAGCCTGTCAGCGCAAACAGCAGTACCGGCAGCAGGCACAGCACAGCCAGAGTGCGTCCTTTCATTTTTCCGCTCCGCCTTTCTCTTCCATGTTCATGGCCTCGGCCATGCTGCCGACCCGCCTGGGCGGGGTGATCTCGGCCATGTCCATCGAGCGAAGAATGCCCAGGGAACTGTCCAGATCCCGTTCGATGCTGGTGAACTGCTCCGCCAGCTGCTGGCGGAACAGGAGGGCGTTGAAGTACGCCGCCTTGGTCGCCGCAATGGCGCGGCTGCGGACGTGCTCCGCCTCGTCCATGATCTTTCCGCTCTGCTCGATGGCATCGCGGATGATGGCCTGCGCCTTCTGGCCGGCCTCCACCACGGAGCCCTTCTGGGACATCAGGCTCTCGTATTCCTTCAGGTCCCTGGCCTGCTGCTCAATCCGGCCAAAGAGCACCTTGTTCTGTGCCAGGGTCTGGTCATAGGCCTGCTGCACGAGCCGAAGCTGCTCCTCAAGGTCACGGTTGTTCTGCGCGGCCGCATCCGCCTGCTGCCCTGCCTGCTCCCCGCCCGTGAGAGCGGAGGATCTGAGGCGTTCGTTCTCCGCCTTCATCTCCTCCATGGCAGCCTTCAGGCGATCCATCTCCTGCCGGTCGGCCGCCTCCGCCCCGCCCGCGGCAGGGATGCCCTCCCGCAGGTGCACATTCTCCGCGCTCAGCTGCTCCACCTGCGCGATCAGTCTCTCCTTTTCCGCATCCGCTGCAGGCGGCTGCAGCTGCGCCCTGTGCAGGCGCTCCAGTTCATCCCGCAGCTGCTGGTTTTCCTGGGCCAGCGGGCCGTCCGCCCCGCCGGCGGCACTGGCCTCCATCTGCGCGATTCTGGCGCGAAGTTCCCGGTTCTCCGCCAGCAGGCGTTCGGATTTTTCGCCCTTGCCTGCGCCCGCCGCCTGCTCCCTGCCTCCGAGCGCAGGCGCTGCGGCCTGAAGCTCCAGTTCGGCAATCCTGTGCTGCAGCTTCATGATCTCCGTGCTGTGGGAGGATTTGGCCTTCAGTTCCAGTTCACGGATTCTGTCGCGCAGGCGCTGGTTCTCCTCCCCGTCACCCGCCTCAAGCTGGGCGATGCGCTCGCGCAGCTTCTGTTCCCCTTCGGAAGGTCCGCCGGAGTTCCCCATCTGCTGCAGCTGCGCCTCCAGTTCGGCGACGCGCTCACGCAGCTTCTGTTCCTCGGCGGAAGGTTCACCGGAATTGTCCCTCTGCTGCAGCTGCGCCTCCAGAGCGGCAATCCTGCCCCGCAGCATCCCGGCTTCTCCGGGCTCTCCGCCTTCGCCGTTTTGAGCGGCTCCCTCGAGGCGGTCCCGCAGCTGACGGTTTTCCTCGACCAGCAGGTTCATGTCCCGCACGTCCTGGCGAAGCTGCCCGCATTCCGACTGGAGCTTTTCATTCTCCAGCTTCAGTTTGCCGCTGTCCGCATCCTCAAGTTCCTCCACGCGGTGGCGCAGAAGCTGGACCTGCTCTTCCAGCAGGGCCTTGTCCCCGCCCATCTCCAGCTCCGCGACACGGCTGCGCAGGCGGTAAACCTCCTGTTCATCCTGATTCTCGGAATCCCTTCTGGAGATCGAATGGATGGTGTTCTTCAGCTCCTCGTTCTCCCTGCGGAGCCTCTCGGATTCAGACGCCTGGGCCTCCAGCACCGCCACCTGTTTGCGCAGGCGCCTGGTTTCCTCCACGCCGCCTCCCAGGGCCGTGCCGGCTTCCAGTTCCGCAACCCTCTGCACCAGCTTGAGATTTTCAGCCTGGACATCCTCCACGCCCTTGGCGCCCGACAGGGCCGCAAGCTGCTCCTTGAGCAGGACGTTTTCCTCACGTGCGGCCGCCACATCCCGCAGCTCCGCCTCCAGCTCCGCCTCGCGGTTCCTCAGCCGGACGATCTCCTTGGCAGCTCCCTCATCATCCGGGAGGAACCCTTTCTTTTTTTCGATCCTGTTGATCCGTTCCTTCAGCAGGCCGTTTTCCTCAAGCACCGCATTGTATTTGCGCTCAAGTACCTCAAGGTCCGCAATCCTGTCGCGAAGCTTGCCGATCTCCCCCTGGGCGCCTTCATCCAGCATCTTCTCCAGTTCTTCAACCCGTTCGCGAAGGACGGTGTTTTCATGCCTTGCCGTGGGGGTATCCGGCCGCTCCTGGCGGATTTCGACGATCTTTTTCTCCAGTTCCGCGATGCGTTCGTTGAGTTTGGAATTCTTGGCGATCTGCCGCTCCAGGTCATCCTGGATCATCTGGTCCGGGCTGGGCAGGTCCATGCTCTCCAGGCCCAGCTTGGCGCGGTTGAGGCGCTCCTCGCTGGCGTGTGCCGCAGACTCCGCGGATTCCATCCGCTGGCGCGCCGCCTCTGCCTTGGCCTGGGCCTCGATCTGGTACTTTTCAGCCTTGGCGGTCTCATTGTTGGCCTGTTCCGTGCGCTTTTCCAGGTCCTCCAGCTCTTCCTTCAGCTGCTTTTTCCTGGCTTCCGCATCCTGGACCTCCTGCATGGCGGCCTCGCGCATCCGCGCAATCTCACCGGCCCGGCCCACCAGGGTGTCCTCCTGCTCCCGGAGCTGGCGGATCTGGTCCCTCGCTTTTTCAAGGTCGGCATCCCGCAGGGAGAGGACCTCCTTCAGATCCACGGCATCGTCCTCCATGGCCTGAAGACGGTCGGCGGCGCCCCGTATCTGGTTTTCAAGCGTGCGCAGATAGGGCTCGACTTCCGATCTGCTGAAATACTTCCCCCAGTAGAGCTTAAAATTCCGCCTCTGTTTGATCTCAAACTCACTCATCGTCCCTACTCCTCCCTGCCGGAAATCAGGTCTGTGCCAGAGTGCCACACTATAATAAAGCCCGTACAAATCTTACATCTTTCAGGCGGTCCGTTCAAGACCGTCCTCCTCCGAACCTCCCTGAACGGAAACCCGGAGGCCGCCCCGTGACCTCCTTCAAGGCTCACAGGACCTCGGAAATTTTGACAAAGCGAAAATCCCCCTGATTTTCTATCAGCGTCAGGTAATGGTCCAGCGCCCTGGGCAAAAACTCCTGAAGATCGCCAAGGTGCAGCACCAGCACCGCCCCCCTGACCGTTTCAAGGCGCATTTTGAGCGCAAGCTCCTGAATGCTCTTCACCTTCAGCTCGCTTGTCGTAAAGCTGCCGCCGATGCAGTAGCTGTAGCCCATATCCAGAACGGTCTCCAGGCTGCTGCGCCCGATGGCTTCCGAGGGGGAGCGGAAATACAGGGTCAAAACCGGCTTCCCGTTCAGGTGAAGGTCCCCCACCGCACGGCAAAGCGCCTCGTAGCTTTTCGTCATCTCCCCGCGGAGCTCATCCAGGCCGGAACGGGTCAGTTCATCATAGTTGTCCTTACCGATCTTTCTGGCCAGCGCCACAGGCGTATGGGTAAAGCTGCCGATGTCATGGCCCTCCATGGCAATGGCGCGCACAAGGTTGGGATTTGTCAGGGCCGCGCTCCCCGGAACAAAGAAGGTCGCCCCGACCCGGTGCCGGGAGAGCACATCCAGGATGTCCGTCATGGCGGCATCATCCGTCCAGCCGTCAAAGGTCAGGAACACCTGTTCCTTTCCCGGGGTCAGTTTCCCCTTGTCATCCAGGTTCATGGTCTCCAGCTGTGAAAAACCGGGGAGCATCTCCCGGGGTTTCTTGAGCCATCCCTGCCCGAGGAACCGGGTCCGCATGAAGGCGTACCGGTCGCCCTTGGGCAGCTGCCCCGCATGGATCGCTCCCCTGCGCTGGAACAGAATCTGCTCATCCGCGAGCGGATAGACATACAGCTTGTCCCTCTCCGAGAGCATCTGGGGCACCGTCCGGACGGGATAGGGGGCCTTCAGGTCCATCATGGCGCGGACCACGTCCGAGAGCACCTGCCCCCGCCCTTCAAAGCCCTTCATCTCCACATGCACGATGCCGCCGCGCTGAAGCGTCTGCGTCTCCGGCATCACCTGCTCCAGGATCCGCTGACCGGAGTTTTCTGCGCGCAGGTTCTCCGGTACCGCCTGGAGGGTCTCCCCCAGCAGCAGCAGTCCCGCCGCGCTTGCGGCCTCCTGCAGGAAGGGGCTGATCTCCCCGCCCTCCTGCCGGACACACAGGATGTCCCGGTCGCCGGACAGGGTCTCAAGGGTTTCCTTTGTCCTCAGCAGGGAAGCCAGCAGCGCCCGGGCATCTCCTGCCTCCTCAGAGAGCGCCAGGAGCCCGAAATGCTGCCCGCTCTCCGCGATGCGCAGGACCTGTTCCGGATAGTTTTCAATGTCCTTCCGGGAGACAAAGAAGGTGACATGCGCCCGCTTACCCTGCAGCTGTCCCAGGAGCAGAGAAAGCAGCTCGGAATCCCCCAGCCCGGAAAACGTCAGGGCGGACATCTTTGCCGTGGTGGCCACCCGGGACAGGGGCAGGACCTGCCGTCCCCCGTTGGCCTCCAGCAGCATTTCCGCTTCGATCTCGTATTTCAGGTTCTCATCCAGACCTTCCTGACGGACCGCCTCCTGGGCGGCGGCGGCGATCTGTTCCACGGGGACCGGCACCCCCTGCACCGCCTGCGCGCGCTGCGCGGGAGACGCCTCATGCAGCGGACGGATCCTGAATCCGCCCACCACAAGCCCCAGGGTCAGGCAGGACGTGCTGACAAGAAGAAGGGCCGCCGTCAGAAGCTGCTGGGACCGTCTCCCTCTCATTTTCCGCTCCTTTGCACTACGGCTTCAGGCATGTGTTCCGCAGGTTCTCCACATCATTGCCGGCAAGGCTCCACAGACTGAAGCGGGTGTACCCGGCGTCCTTCATGACATCCCTCCAGATCGCCAGGGTTTCTCCGTCGGCGTACCAGATCTCATGGGTCTGGCCGTTCTCGCTGAAGATGCCCTTGAGCGCGCCGCTGTCGCCGTCCCGTTCACAGATGACCCCGCGGACCTCCAGTGCGGCCTCCGCTTCAAGCTGTGTCAGCTGGCGGCTCACCTTGCCGTTGACCCATTCAAAGCCGCCGCCCGCAAAGGCCATGTTCACCGCCCCCGGGAGCCCCCTGGACGCCTCCGCGCACTGGGAGAGGAACTGGGCGTCCGCCTTGGGGCCGGGGCCGCTGTGGCTTCCGTACAGGTTGTAGCACATGACCACATATTCAGGGCCCTCCGGAAGCTCCGCCACGGAGCCGGCCATCCATTCCACCACCACGCGAAGCTTCATCCCCCGCTGCCTGAGTCCCTCCTGCAGCCGCGAGATCATCCGTGCATGGTCTTCCCAGAGGGAGGTGTCCTTCCGGATGTTTTCATAATCGATTTCAATGCCGTCGGGTTTGTAACGGTCCGCCAGGTTCAGAATCTTCACCACATGGGTGTCGATGTTCCGTTCACTGGCATAGGTCTTCTGGAGAAAATCCTTGGACTTCTGGGCATAGCTGCCATCCTTCTGGCGGATATCGTTGACCAGGGACAGGTAGACCTCCCTGCCGCTGTCGCTGAGCTCCTCAAGAAGCTCCTCGGTCTCTTCCGGAACGATGATGTTGCCCTTGTCATCGAACATGGCCTCAAAGGCGACAAAGGCCTCCATGGTGTTCGACAGTTCGCGGGCTTCAAAGAGCGCCTCCTGCTGCTTCCAGTAGGGCAGCCAGGTGGACCAGGACTCCGCGAGCACACCCGCGGCCATCAGCAGCAGGGCCGTCAGACATGGCAGCATCCTTCTTTTCAAGATCATGGGCCCCCTCCAGCATCGTTCAGTTCATTTTTTCGTGGCGGACTCCCCGGGGGAACCTTCCGTTTCCGTCTCGTGTTCCTCCCGGGATTTCTCCCTGGCATGGCCTTCAAAATCCATCATCTGGTCAAGCCTTGACATGACATCGTGTTTTTTGCGGTGCTTCTTTTTCTTCACGCGGCGGGGCGCCTTCTCCCGGACCTTCCGTTCGCCCCTTGTTCCCCATCCGTCCTTCCAGAAGGTCAGAACCGCCCAGGGGATCTGCCAGATCAGGACCAGTTCATAATACAGCCCGTACAGCAGGCTGTAGACCCAATGGGAGCTGTACCTCAAAAACAGGCAGGCAAAGCCCGCCATCAGGGAGGTCACCGCGGGCGAAAGAAGGTAGGTCACCGGGGGCCTGTGCAGCAGAACCGGAAGCACCAGCCCGTGATAGACCGCCATGCCGGGCGTCAAAAGCGGGATCAGAAAGCCCAGATAGAAGAAAATGGCCGCCAGCGGCCGGCGCCAGATAAAGCTGCAGGTTCGTGCACTCTCCCGCACCCAGGAGCGTTTCCATCTCATCTGCTGCTTCAGGAACTGGAGGTTCCCGCTGGGGACGATGGTCCTGCACACCGCCGTGTCCTGATAAAAGGTCTGATGGTTTCTGAGCACCAGGTTGGTGAGGCTGCGGTCATCGCCGAAGGTGGCCCTGCGTCCCATGAAGCGCTGTTCAAGCCACGTCTCCCGAACGCTCTCCAGGACGGAGCGCCGGTAGCAGGCCAGAGGTCCGGACAGACAGGTCACCGCATCAAAGCAGCACTCCGCCGCCTTGAAAATCCGGAAGGACACCGTATAACGAACGGACTGCATCCGGGTCAGAATCCCCGTATGGACATTGGCCACGTCCGTACGCCCGCAGACCCCGCCGATCTTCTTGTCGCGAAACGGCTGCACAATCTGTCGGACCGCGTCCGGTGCCATGAAGCTGTCTGAATCCGCAAAGAGTACCAGGTCCGTCTGGGCATTCTCGATTCCCAGGGCCATGGCCTGACGCTTGCCCTGATTGCTCCTTTGGAAAAACACGCGGACCCTGCCCGTGACATGGTACGGGTCCCCATCGTCGTGCAGACGGTTGAGCGTGTCCCGGATGATCCGGGCGGAACGGTCCGTGGAACCGTCATCCACCACGATCAGCTCCAGCCGGTCCGGCGGATAATCCTGATCCAGCGCGCAGACGATGGCCTTCTGAATCCACCGCTCCTCATTGTAGCAGGGGATCACCACCGTCACCGTGGGGGTAAAGGTCGGGTCCTCCTGGGCCGGATGGTACATCATGGCAAACAGATACCGGGTCAGCAGATAAAAGCCGGTAAGAATGGCGTACACCAGCAGCCCGAAGGCCAGTCCTTTCTGCATCCCCCTGTGGACCCGCAGCAGAACAATGCCGATGGCGGACAGGCCGCAGCCCAGCAGCGCCATGGCATGGATGAGCGGATCGCGCACGCGCCGCCTTGTCACATACAGGGGTTCATCAAACCGGACCGCAAGCTGATGCCTGCCCGGGATCAGCCGGACAATCCGGCTTTCAATCCGGCTGTAGCTGCCCTCAGCACCTTCAGGGAGCTGTCCCGCGCGCACGTGGAACCCGACGGTAATCCGGTCCCCCCTGCGCAGGCGCCCCTCCGGCACCGTCTCGGGAATCTCCACCAGCATCCCGGTCTGGGAGAGGTTCAGGCACTTTGCGGAAATATTGCCCGCTTTCTGCGTATGGATTCTGACCCTGCAGTCGCAGGTAAAGCGCTGTCCCGCAAACCTGGCATACACCGGCCGGTCCTGGTCCCATTCCCTGTTGCGCCGGCGTTCCTTTCGTCCCCAGGGATCCTCCACATGAGGCAGCAGGCGAATATCCCCCGTGGGGCGCAGGATCTTTTCCTGCCGCTGTTGTCCGCTCACATCTTCACCTCATAGCTCAGTCAACCCAAGGAACATACTCTCGGTCTGATCTGCTCATTTTGCGATTTTCCGCCACCTATCCTTTTGACTATGACGGACCGGGATCTCGGAATTATCCCTGTATTTTCAAATAATCAGGTGCCGACCGTCAGTCAGCCTGCTTCGCAGAATTCCCGGCCAGGCTGAACTTCACCACAGGACGGGCTGTCAGAGCTTGAAGAGTTTCTGTACGATTCCGGTCTGCCAGACCAGAAACGCCACAGATCCCGCGGTAATGATCCCCAGAATCGCATTGAGGATGGTCAGTCCCAGAGAGCGGTCCGTGTTTTCGGGTTTTTTGTCCATCAGCGTCTCCGGCTCCTGGGGCAGCGGTTCCTGGGGGCCGTCATTCTCCCAGCCGTAGGCGACGGGCTTTTCTTCCTCCGGCTTTTCGGCGCGGGGCGCTGCAGGCCGGGGAGCCGGCTGGCCCGGCATCCAGAATTCCGTCTGCTCCGCATTCACCGACGCACTGGTGTGATTCGGCCATTGATATTCCCGGGAAACCGGCGGGACCGGCTGAGAAGCCTGTGCGGGACGAACGCTCCCTTGCTCCCTTCCCGGGACCGCCGGACCATTCCAGGGCTGCGGGGCCGGATAGGCCGGCTGTCCATAGGGCACATAGGGGACGGGCTGCACCGCAAAGGGAACCGGGACCACGGGAACCTGCTGGGGCGCCACCTGGGGAATCCGGACCTCCTGAGAGGGCGCGGAAGGGGCGCTCTCCACGGTCGGCTCCTCCTTCGGGGGCTTGACCGCCGGGCGGGAGGGTTCCGCCTTGGGGAACATGGCGCACAGCGCCATCAGGTCGTTGGGATCCTCTCCGTATCTTGCATAGGTCAGGTAGACCTGGGCCGTCAGATAGGAGGCGATGTCCACCGGGAATTTTTCCTTTGAAAAGCGGTTGGTTGCCTCATGCAGCACCAGACGGACGATATACTGGACTGACTCCGGGTTTTTCACGCATTTGCGTGCAACGCCTGTCAGCAGGTCCCAGCAGTCGCCTGTCAACTCGCGGTACTCCGCCTCCGACGCAAGAATCCTCCCGGACCATTTTCGGTTGATTTCAAAGCTGTCCGCCTGTTTTTCCATTGTCCTTCACCGCCATGTGTATACTTTTATAGGAGCATATATGCATAAAGTATCATTCGTAAACTATACACCAAGGGGTGTGGATTTTCAACCGTGGTCCGTCTCTGTGGACGGCGGGTAACGTTTCTGAAGATTTCCTCTTTTTTTCAGCCATTTTTCTGCTTTCTCCCCAAATATGTGCGGGCAGGGACGAATCCTGTCCGTCCCTGCCCGCAAAAAAGTTTTTCCGCTCACCTGGCCATTCTGTAGATGCTCAGCATATCCGCCTCGTTCAGAACCATGGCGGAACCGAGCTTCCCGCCGTTGGCGGCAGCACAGCGATGGGCCATCTCCATCATCTGCTCTTCCGTCGGATCGATCTTCAGGTCCCGCATACAGGTCGGCATGCCGATCTCCCTGTAGAAGGCCTCCATGGCTTCGATGCCGGCCAGTGCCACCTCTTCATCGGTTCCCTCAAGGGTCACTCCCATGACATTGCGGGCATACCGCACAAACCTGGGCAGGCAGTTCTTGAGCACATATCTGGCCCAGCTTCCCCAGATGGCCGCCAGGCCCGCACCATGGGTCACATCGAACATGCCGCCGATCTCGTGCTCCAGACGGTGAGAGGCAAAATCATCCTCCCTGTTTCCGCACCCGGTCAGACCGTTGTGCGCCAGTGAACTGGCCCACAGCACATCCGCCCTGGCCTGCAGGTCACCGGGATTGCGGTGAAGGGTCCTGGCCGCCTCCATCACGGTGCGCAGCAGCCCCTCGGCCAGTGCATCCGTAATCTCCAGCCTTCCCCCGTTGACAAAGTAGCGTTCCATGGTGTGCATCATGATGTCGGTGCAGCCGCTCATGGTCTGCCAGTCCGGAAGGGTCAGGGTGAATTCGGGGTTCATCACCGCAAACCTGGGCCGGGAGATTTCATAATTGCAGCCGCGCTTGTCATGGGTCTTCTCGTTTGTAATCACCGAGCTGTTGCTCATTTCAGAGCCGGCCGCCGCGATGGTCACCACCACGCCCACGGGAAGGCAGGCCTTGGGCTTCCTGACGTGATCGTACAGTTCCCAGACGTCTCCTTCTTCCGCCAGGCCATAGGCAGCCGCCTTCGCGGTGTCAATCACGCTGCCTCCGCCCACTGCCAGAAGGAAGTCCGCGTTCATCTTCTTTCCAAGCGCGATCGCTTCATACACCAGGGACAGGTGAGGATTGGGGACCACGCCGCCGATTGTTTCAAAGGTCAGTCCTTCCGCCTCAAGCGATGCCGTCACCCGGTCCATGATCCCGTTTTTGAGCACGCGGGGGCTTCCATAGACGATCAGCACACGGTGTCCGCCAAATTCCTTCACCAGCTTGCCGGTCTGGTTTTCTGTCCCGGTGCCGAAAACCACCTTGGTCGGGGTATAGTATGTAAACTGATTCCACATGGGGGTCCGCCTCCTTAAATGATGATTCTTCAGACATTTTCCTCACGTGTTCCTTCGCTGTCAAGAGCCGGAGCGGCCTTCAGAAAAAGTAACGTCTGTTATTCCCCATTCTATTTCCATATCCTGCGCAGTTTCCCGGAAAGACCGGATGCCGCCCGCTCAGATGCAGGCTTCCCCGCTTCATTTCCCGGCAGATCCCGCCTGAGCGGAAGCGTTTTTGAGAAACTCCGCCAGCGCCTCCAACTGCCGGTATGCCGTCGCCCGGCCCATCTCATATGCAGTTGCCAGATGCTTCTTCTCGTGGTCCACACGCGACACGGGA
>OMRS01000344.1 GCA_900313545.1 uncultured Eubacteriales bacterium
GTTTGAGAAGATGGGGGCCACGCGGGTGTTCGACCCCGCCCGGATTGCGCTGATCCCGGACCATTTTGTCCCCAACAAGGACATCAAATCCGCGACGATGGCCAAGCAGATGCGGGATTTCGCACGCGCGCAGAAGATTGTCCACTATTATGAGGTGGGCCGTGTGGGCATCGAGCATGCGCTTTTGCCGGAGCAGGGGATTGTGGCGCCGGGCGAGGTGATCATCGGCGCGGACAGCCATACCTGCACCTATGGCGCCGTGGGCGCATTCTCCACCGGCGTGGGGTCAACGGACATGGCCGTGGGAATGGCGACCGGCGAATGCTGGTTCAAGGTCCCTGAGGCCGTGCGGGTTGTGCTGAAAGGAAAGCCCCGGCGCTGGGTCAGCGGCAAGGATGTCATTCTCCATCTGATCGGACAGATCGGCGTGGACGGGGCCCTGTACCAGTCCCTCGAGTTCACGGGCCCGGGAGTCAGGGAGCTGAACATGGACAGCCGCCTGACCATCGCCAACATGGCGATTGAAGCCGGTGCCAAGAACGGCATCTTCCCGGTGGATGACATCTGCCGCGCCTACCTGGCGGAGCGGGTCACCCGGGAGTATACGGTGTTTGAGGCGGATCCGGATGCCGTCTACTCAAAGGAGGTCACCATCGACCTGGATACGCTGCCCCTGACGGTCAGCCTGCCGCACCTGCCGGAAAACACCCGCCCTGCCAGCGAATGCGGGGACATGGAGATCGACCAGGTGGTGATCGGGTCGTGCACCAACGGCCGCATCAGCGACATGCGCGCGGCGGCGGAGGTGCTCAGGGGACGCAAGGTGCACGAGAGGGTGCGCTGCATCGTCATTCCCGGGACCCAGGACGTGGTGCGCCAGTGCCTGAAGGAGGGGCTGGTGGATGTTTTCGTCGGTGCCAACGCCATCTTCACCATGCCCACCTGCGGCCCGTGCCTGGGCGGCTTCTGCGGCGTGCTGGCCAAGGGGGAGCGCGCCGTGTCCACCACCAACCGGAATTTCGTGGGACGGATGGGCCACAAGGAAAGCGAGATCATTCTGGCCAGCCCGGCGGTGGCGGCGGCATCAGCGGTGCTGGGCCGCGTCGCCGTGCCGGATGAGCTGTGAGAAAGGGGTTTGAAATATGAAGTACAGATCGACTGTGATCCGGTACGGGGATCATGTGGATACCGACGTGATCATTCCGGCGAGATATCTGAACACCGCGGATCCCGCAGAGCTGGCCGCCCACTGCATGGAGGACCTGGATGCCGATTTCCCCGCGAAAAAGGAAAAAAGCAGGATCATCGTGGCGGGGCGCAACTTCGGCTGCGGCTCCTCCCGTGAGCATGCGCCCATCGCCATCAAGGCCAGCGGCATCGAACTGGTGATTGCCGACAGCTTTGCCCGGATTTTCTACCGCAATTCCATCGATATCGGCCTGCCCATCGTGGAGTGCCCGGAAGCGGCTGCCGCGATCCAGGACGGAGATGAGGTCGAGGCGGACATGGATGAGGGCATCATCCGGGACATCACCCGCAACCAGACCTTCCGCGCGGCCAAATTCCCGCCGTTTGTGCAGGAGATCATCTCCGCCGGCGGCATCAAGGAATTTGTCCGGGAAAAGATTCACAGGGAGGAATAACCGATGAAGGCGAAGATCGTAACGCTTCCCGGCGACTATATCGGGCCGGAGGTGGTGACCCAGGCCGTGCGCGTGCTCGGGAGGGTGGCGCAGAAATTCGGCCATGAGCTGCAGTTTGAAGAGCGCAGGATGGGCGGCGCGTCCATCGATGCCTATGGCGTTCCGCTGACCGAAGAGACCCTGGCGGACTGCAACCAGGCGGACGCCGTGCTCATGGGCAGTGTGGGCGGCCCCAAATGGGACGGCGTCGAGGCGGCAAAGCGTCCTGAAAAGGGGCTCCTGGGACTGCGCAAGGGCATGAATGTCTATGCCAACCTGCGTCCCTGCCGCATTTTCCCCCAGCTGAGGGCGGCCAGCCCCCTGAGGCCGGACATCCTGGAGGGGGAGATCGAGATCATGATCCTGCGGGAGCTGACCGGAGACATCTACTTCGGCAAGCGCAGCCGCAGCCAGGACGGACAGCGGGCCACGGACGAGATGGCCTACTCGGTGCAGGAGATCGAGCGCCTGGCCCGCATCGGCTTTGAGATGGCCCGCAGCAGAAAGGGAAAGCTGTGCTCCGTGGACAAGGCCAACGTGCTGGAATGCTCCCGGCTGTGGAGGGAAACCGTGAACCGCCTGGCCGGCGAATACCCGGATGTGACCCTCACGCATATGTATGTGGACAACGCGTCCATGCAGCTGATCCTGAGGCCCTCCCAGTTCGATGTCCTGATTACCGGCAATCTCTTCGGCGATATCCTCTCGGACGAGAGCGCCGCGATCTCCGGGAGCCTGGGCATGATGCCCAGCGCCAGTCTCGGGGACGGCACCCGGGGACTCTACGAGCCCATTCACGGCTCCGCGCCGGACATTGCCGGCCAGGACGCGGCCAATCCCCTGGGCACGATTCTCTCCGCAGCGCTGCTGCTTCGCCACAGCCTCCGGCTGGAGCAGGAGGCCAGAGCGGTGGAGCAGGCCGTGAGCCGTGTGCTGGACGAAGGCTTCAGGACGCGGGATATCTATTCGGAGGGCTGCAGGAAAGTCTCCTGTACGGAGATGGGAAAACTGGTGGAAGAACGGATTTGAGGTGACGACGCGATATGAAGGGGTCCTTTATTCCCCGGGGCTATGAGCCGCATCTGACGCTGTATCAGACCCAGGCGGCCATCAGCCTGATCAAACGGATTTTTGAAGACTCTCTGGCCAGAGAGCTGAATCTCAAGCGGGTGTCCGCCCCGCTGTTCGTGGATCCGGATTCCGGACTCAACGACAACCTGAACGGCGTGGAGCGCCCCGTGGGCTTTGACGTGCCCGCCGCCCACGCAAAGGCGGAGGTCGTGCATTCCCTGGCGAAGTGGAAGCGCATGGCGCTTTACAGGTACGATTTCCATCCGGGCAAGGGAATCTATACGGACATGAACGCCATTCGCAGGGACGAGGAGCTGGACAACCTGCACTCCGTCTATGTGGACCAGTGGGACTGGGAAAAGGTGATCACCAAGGAGAACCGTACGGAGTTCACCCTTCGCCAGGCGGTCCGCGGCATTGTCAGCAGCATCTGCGACACGCAGCTGACGGTCCGCGGCAAGTTCCCGCAGCTGTGCGGCACGCCCATGCTGAACCGGGAAGTGACCTTTGCCACCGCGCTGGAACTGGAGGAGCGCTGGCCGGACAAGACGCCCAAGGAAAGGGAGAATCTGTTTGCGCAGGAGAACGGGACCGTTTTTATTCAGGGCATTGGCGGAGCGCTGGCCTGCGGGAAGCCCCATGACGGCCGTGCCCCGGACTATGACGACTGGGAGCTCAACGGGGACATCCTCTTCTGGTACCCCCTGCTGAACTGCGCCATGGAGATTTCCTCCATGGGGATCCGGGTCAGCCCCGAATCCCTGGACAGGCAGCTGACGCTGGCGGGCTGCGACGACCGCAGGAAACTGCCGTTCCACAGGATGCTGCTTGAAAACCGGCTGCCCCTGACCATGGGCGGGGGCATCGGCCAGTCGCGGCTGTGCATGCTGCTGCTGGGCAAGGCCCATATCGGCGAGGTGCAGTCCTCCATCTGGGATGAGGAGACCACCCGGACCTTTGAAAAAGCGGACATCACGCTGCTGTAATGCGGCGCCCCCCGGATGAAGCGCCGGGAAACCGTTTCCCGGCGCTTTTCCGCAACTGCGGAATATGAAAAGCTCCCGCCGGAACAGGATTTTCCTGCTCCGGCGGGAGTTTTTTTTCAGATAAACCGCCGCGCGGCATGGGGCGGGGAACCCGGAGAACCCGGGCCGGCTCAGCCAAAGAGCGTGATGCCCTGCAGGGCGGGAAGGGTGATCTGGAAGGCGCCGCCGACGGGCGTGAACACCTTTCCGGTATCGCTTGTCAGCTGGCCGGCGCCGTGAACATCCTGGCCGGGGATATACAGGTCCACCGGGTGCATGGAGCGGTTGAGGAAGGTGACGGCGAATTCGGGAGGAAGGGGGCTGCCGAAGGCGTCAAGCCCCTGGCAGGTATCCCGGAAAACGGCCAGAATATCGTCGTTTGGGGCGAAGAAGCGGCAGGTCCCGGTCTTCAGCACGGGATGGCTGTGCCGCAGGGAAATGAGGCGGCGGTAGAACTCCTGCAGCTGAAGGTCCTCCCGGCCCCAGGGGAAGGTTCCCCTGCAGAAGGGGTCCTGCGCGCCGCTCATGGCGGCTTCATCTCCGTAATAGACGCAGGGCATGCCGGGAATGCTGAGGATATAGCGCAGCATCAGGTGCTCCCGGAGCAGGCCCACCATGCGTTCCTCCTCGGAAAGCCTGAGCAGCCCCTGCTGCGCCTGGGGCAGGTCGTGGCCGTCGTTGTCTCCCAGGATATTCAGAATCCGCGGCCGGTCATGACTGCCGAGCAGGTTCATGAGGGAGTAGAAAAAGGCCGGGGGATAATTCTGCTGCAGGGTGAGCAGAATCCGCACCGCCTGAACGGCGCTGATGCGGCTGAGCAGGTAGTTGATCAGCACCTCCCGCAGGGGATAGTTCATGACGCTGTCCAGGGTGTCCCCCAGAACGTAGGAGCGAAGCTCGTTGTAGGCCGTCTTGTGGCTGGCGTCCTCCCAGACCTCGCCCAGGACGATGGCATCCGGGTCCTCCCCCTTGACCTCCCTGCGCAGTTCCCGCAGGAAGGGCATGGGAAGCTCATCGGTGACATCCAGCCGCCACCCCGAGGCGCCGCAGCGCAGCCAGTGGCGGACAACGGAATCTTTGCCGCTCAGGATGAATTTCCTGAAATCGGGATCCATCTCATTGACGTTGGGAAGGGATTTAAAGCCCCACCAGCAGTCATAGCTGTCCGGCCAGTGGGAGAAATTGAACCACTTGCTGTAGGGGGAACGGCGGCTTTGGGCGGCGCCGGTGTTCTTGCCGTGGGTTCCAAAGCGGTTGAAGTAGATGGAATCATCCCCCACGTGGGAGAATACGCCGTCGAGCATGATGCGCATCCCCATCTCCCGGGCGTCCCGGCACAGGCGCTCAAAATCCTCTTCGGTTCCGAACATGGGGTCCACGCGGGTGTAGTCGGAGGTGTCGTATTTGTGGTTGCTCCGGGCGTCGAAGATGGGGTTGAGATAGATGACGGTGACGCCCAGGCTCTGCAGATAGGGCAGCTTCTGGCGGATGCCCTCCAGGTTGCCGCCAAAGAAGTCGTTGCAGTTGCCGCCTCCCCAGGCTCCGTCGATGTATCCCGGGATCTCGTCCCATGAGGCGTGACGGTGGACGGAGGGGAGGTTTTCCTTTTTGCTGAGCAGGGCCTCCGTTCCCTCCCCGCGGAAGAAACGGTCGGGCATGATCTGGTAGGCGACGCTTTCCCGGATCCAGTGGGGCGTATCATAGTCCGCGTCATAGACGGTCACCTGGAAGCAGTCCTCCCGGCCCGTCACCGCATTGCCGCCCAGCCCGTCTCCGGGCGCTCCGAGGGACACCACGCCATGATCGGAGCGGATCTCAAAGCGGTACCACAAAAGGCGGGGAACGGACCCCACGCCGATGCGGACCTCATAATGCACGCGCCCCGAGCGCACGCCCAGGCGGCGCATGGGGTAGCTGCTTTCCTCAGGGCTGAAAACCCGCAGGGTCACCTGACAACCGGGGGGTTCATCCTGGATCTGCAGGTGCAGCAGCAGGAAAGCGTCTGTGGGAACGGCCCCCACGGGAGAGCGATAATCCTCGCTCAGGGAATCATGAATCAGAATCATCGGGTATCCGCGGCGCAAAAAGGCGCTGCGGCTTCCTCCTTTCGTCCTTGGGCGGCGCAGGCCGTCCGGGGATGGCAAGGCCATTGTATGAATCCCCCGCAGGGCTGTCAAGCCGCGGCGAAGGGTTCGGGGGAGCCTTGCCGGCGCGTTAAAAAACCCGGAAGCAAGGTTCACATTTTTGCCGTATTCCGGCAAGATTTCTGTTGAATTGCTCTTCTATAATCCTGAGAGAAAGGAGAGAAGCGGCATGAAATGGAAACAGACGCTGGCGCGTGTGCTGTGTTGGGGATGCCTGCTGGGGCTGCTGCCGGCCCCGGCCGGAGCGCAGGAAAACGGGCGCACGGACGCCGGGGAGGTGGGCCTCTTTGAGGGGATCACGCTTTCCGGAATCACGAGGCTGTGCGTCAGAACCTCCGGCAGAACCTATACCTTTGTGTGTACGGGGGGCCAGGCGGTCTGCCTGGACGGCGGGAAGGCCGACGAGGAGATCTTCGCCACCCTGCTGGAGGAGATCCGGGAACAGGAATATGAAAAGACCCCGGCCTTTACTCCGCAGACCCGGCCCGTGGCGGTGGTGGAGCTCCAGGAGGGGGCCGCGACCTATGAGGCCAGCTTTTACAGCGAAGGCGACCGGGAATGCTCGGAGGTCATCGTCCAGGGAAACGGAAAACTCCGGTATCTTCAGACGGAATCCTGGCGGATCGGGACGATGCTGCTGACCTGTGAAGGAGCCTGGAGCACGGACGCCAACTGAGAATATGACAGGACGCCCCTGGGAACAGGGGCGTCCTGAATTGCGGGAAGCAGGCTTACGGCCGGTTTGCAAGGGCATCCCGCGCCAGAAGCAGACCGCAGATGGACTTTGCATCCATCAGCTGACCGGAGGTGACCATGGAGACGGCTTCCGCCAGGGGCAGCCGCACAAGGCCCAGAAACTCATCCTCATCCGGGTGCGAGCTGTGCTGCTGCAGACCGGTGGCCAGATAGATGGCGATCTTTTCCGTGCAGAAGCCGGGGGTCGTGTAAATGGTGGTCAGGTGGGTAAAGGTGTCGGCGGTGAGGCCGGTCTCCTCGCGCAGCTCCCGGCGGGCGCAGTCCAGGGGATCCTCGTTTTTGCTGTCCAGCTTGCCGGCCGGGATTTCCAGGGTGATCCGGTCGATGGATACCCTGTGCTGGCGCACCAGCAGGGTCGTTCCGTCCTCGAAGACGGGAATGACCGCGGCGGCGCCGTTGTGAAGGACCACTTCCCGAAGGGCGTCATGGCCGTTGGGGCACACCACGTTCCATTTTTCGACGTGAAGGATGGCGCCGCTGTAGAGGGTTTCCTTATGAGTGGGAATCTCGCGAAGGTCGTTGTCGTTCATAAAAGACTCCTTTGGTCCGGTGAATTCGCCCGGAGAACGGGCATTGACGAAAAGTGACGCGTTCAGCGTATCGCAAATCAAAGAGGAAGGCAAGAGCAAAACGGGGCGCATCCCACACCGGGCCTGGAGGGCGGAGCGCCATGAAAGCCGGCGTGAATTCCCGCACGGATGGAGGAGCCCGGATGCGGCGGCAAGGAACGGCACATGCGGCCCGGATACGGCCGCCCGATCCCCCCGGCGGTGCCCGGGCCAACCTGTGAAACCGCGACGGGGGTGTAGACAAAAAGCCTTCCGTGCACCATACTGTCTGTGAAGTGCACACATGTACGGGCCGGATGGGGACGCAATCACGAACCTGGAACCGGGTCCCGGGAGAGGGAAGGAAGCACTGCTGATGCTGTATGATGCGGAAATTCGGGATCCCCTGGTGTGGTTCCTGGAGGAAAAATACGGGAAGATCCGGATCCTCGATGAAATCCCCATCGGAAAATCCAGGGCTGATATGCTGCTGGTGACGGAAAACTGGCTTGCGGGGATAGAGATCAAGAGCGATATGGATTCCTATGCGCGACTGATGTCCCAGGTCCAGTCCTACGACAGGTATCTGGATCGAAACATCCTGGTGGTCGGGGCATCCCATGAGAAAAGCGCTGTGGAGCATGTTCCGGAATACTGGGGGATTATTGCCGCGCGCGGAACCAGGCACCGGATTTCCTTTTCCGTTGTACGGGAACCTGAAGTCAATCCCAGGATGAGGGACCGGTCCAAGCTGGAGCTGCTCTGGAAAAGGGAGCTGCAGAATCTGGTCAGAAAGAAAAACGGAAGAGGCGCCGTCAGCAGGTTCAGCAAGGAAACCCTGCGGAAAAAGGTCCTGGAAACGTATGCCCATGATGAGCTGGTGCCGGCTCTTTGTGATGAACTGTTTGAAAGGGACTATACGCAGCAGTGACCGGGGGGCCTGATTCGCAGCAGCAGGTTCTGCAGGCCCTGCGGCCATCCTCCGGCCGGGATCATCGGGCGGAGGCGCCCGTCTCCCTTGTCAAGGAACACCTGGGGGACGGTTTTGCAGGAAGCGCGGTGCGCTGCTTTCGGGACAGCGGACAGATGCGGGTCCGCAGGGGAAACCGGGATGCATGCGGACCGTTTTCGGCGCGCTGAGGCCGCCGGGAATGGATAAATCCCCGCATGCGCAGCGTCTGAAGAAGAGACGGCTGTATGGAGCTTCCGGGAGGCCGCCTGCCTCTGCAGAGTTTTTCCTCCGTGTGGCGGGAGAACCGGGGAATATGGTATACTTTGTCAAAATGCGGATGAAAATCCATGGAATGAGAGGGGGAACCCGACAGTGAAACGGACATTCGGGAGCATTCTGCTGGCGGTATGGCTGCTGCTGGCATGCAGCCCGGGAGCGTGGGCGGACCAGGCCATTGTGCAGTTTGTGGATGAGGGGCAGAGCATGTCCCTGCCGCTGACACTGGTGACCACCGACAAGGGTGAAAGCTATTTCTGGCTGAACATGAGCAGCCTGACCGACGGGCAGCGCACTGCCCTCAGGAGCGGCGAATTCGTGGCAGCCGACGATGACGGCAATCTGCTGGTCAAGACGAGCCTCGCCCAGCAGGAAATCGATCTGGAGGGAACCCTTCTGTCCTTCCCTGCCCAGACGGAGCCGCCGCGCGAGATTCTGGTGATGCTCGCCTTCCAGCCCGTGCCGGAGACGCCGGAGATTGCCGGAAACTTTCTGGAGGTTTACCGGCAGGAAAATCTGTCCGGTGAAGCGATGCCGCAGTCCCAGGCGGAGCCGGGGCAGATGACGCCGGGCGCGACGCAGCCCGCGGAGAACCCGGGCGCGGCGCCGGAGACGGTGCAGCCTGCGGA
>OMRS01000163.1 GCA_900313545.1 uncultured Eubacteriales bacterium
ATGTCGGGGACTGTAAAGGTCACATTCTTACGATGAAGGTGTGATTTTTTCTCTCTGCCGTCTCCCCCTTTTCTCACCCCCGGGACTGCAGCCTTCCCCTGTCCTGTCCTCCCGTCTTTTTCCGCTGCTGCCTGTCCGCCATGAGCAGCAGCAGCCTGTCCGGAAGCAGCCGGGGAAGGACCATCGCCAGGCGGTTGAGCAGGCCCGGGACCACCAGAGGCTTTCCCGCCAGGAAGGCCGGAAGCGCCGCATCCGCCACTGCCTCCGGGGTCATCCCCGGAAGGGAGTGCCGGGCGCCTGCCCTGGCATCAAAGCCGCTGCTGACCGGCCCCGGGCACAGGAGCGTCAGCCCCACCGGAACGCCCTTTCGCCGGAGCTCCCCCTGGATCCCCGATACCAGCGCACTTTCATAGGACTTGGTGGCATAGTACACCGCAAAATGCGGGCTTCCCGGAAAAGCTCCCGCGGTGGAGGAAACCGCCAGAATCCTTCCGCTGCCCCGGCGTTCCATCAGGTCAATGGCACAGCGCAGCTGCTGGCTGAAGGCAAGAATATTCACCTGCAGCATGCCCTCCAGGTCCTCCCTTGTCAGGTCCGCAAAGTCCCCCAGGATCCCGTAACCGGCACACAGCACGACCACATCCGGACAGCTTTCCTCCATTTCCCGCACAAGGACTGACCTGCCCTCCGGACTCTGAAGGTCCGCGCTGACGCACCTGCCGCCGCATTTTTTCCGGGTGGATTCCAGATGCTCCGGGTTTCTGCCCGCCAGAATCAGGGAATAGCCCCGCCGGCCCAGTCCCTCGGCCAGGGCGCGTCCAATCCCGGACCCCGCTCCCGTCACCAGTGCCACGCCCCTTTGTCCTTTTCCCGTCTCCCTCATGTCGCTGCGCCTCCCCCATGACATTGCAAATCCATGCCGCAAAGTCTATAATGTCTCCTATCACTGCGAAAGGAGAGCATGCCATGTCCCGTAAAAAGACGCTTGAAAGAAAGGCCTACGTCAAAAATGGTGCTCTCCGTCTGCTGCTGTGCTCCATCGTCATCATCGCGGAGTTTCTGTGGCTTTACATCTATATCGCCAGAATCTCCGTCAACACCCCCCTGAATGCATTCCTGCGCTCGGCCGTTTCCCTGCTGATCGCCCTGCTCATCTACGGCCGCCGGGAAAACTCCTCGATGAAAATGCTCTGGCTCTTCATCGTCCTCAGCTTCCCGGTCATGGGCATCGTCCTCTACCTGATCGCAGGCCTCTCCGGCGCCACGAGAGCCATGCACCACCGGTTTGAGCAGATCCACCAGGCCCTGCTTCCCTGGGCCACGGCATCTCCCTCAGCCCTTCCTGACCTTTCCCGGCAGTATCCCCATCTGTCCGGCCAGTTTTACAGTCTGGAGCACCGCATCGGCTCCCTTACCAGCGGAAATACCCAGGTACGCTTCTTCGGGGATACCGCGGATGCGCTGGAAGTCATGCTTCAGGATCTGTCCCGGGCGGAAAAGTTCATCTTTATGGAATACCACGCCATCGAGGATGCCCGGGTCTTCTCCCGCATCCATGCGGTACTGGCCGAGCGCGCCGCCGCCGGCGTGGAGGTGCGTCTGTTCTATGACGACATCGGCTCCATCTTCTTCATCAATACGGACTTTGCAGACCGCATGGAGCAGGACGGCATCCACTGCCGCTACTTCAATCCCATGCTCCCCCTGGTCAATTTCTTCATGAACCACCGGGACCACCGGAAAATCACGGTCATCGACGGACGCATCGGATACACGGGCGGCTACAATCTGGCGGATGAGTATTTCCACCTGACCGAGCCCTACGGGTACTGGAAGGACTCCGGCGTCCGCCTGGAGGGCGGCGCCGTCGCCTCCATGACCGCACTGTTTCTGGAAATGTGGAACGCCATCCGCAGCCATGACGAGGATGACGCTGAATTCTCCCGTTATTTCCCCGCGGCCGACTTCCCCGAAGCCCAGGGCTACGTGCTTGCCTACGGCGAATCCCCCCTGGACGCCCTCAACACCGCCGAGGACGTGTTCATCAACCTGCTCGCAGGTGCCCAGAAGTACGCCTGGTTCACCACGCCCTACCTGATCCTCACCGATGAAATGGCCCGCGCCCTGGTGCTCGCCGCGGGGCGCGGCGTGGACGTGCGCATTATCACACCGAACATTCCGGACAAGAAGCTGACCTTCCGGGTCACCCGATCCTACTACCGTGAGCTGGTGTCCGGCGGTGTCCGGATCTACGAATACACTCCGGGGTTCATTCACGCCAAGCAGTGCGTCAGCGATGACCTGGTCGCCATCTGCGGGACGATCAACCTGGATTACCGCTCGCTGTACCATCACTTTGAAAACGGCGTGCTGATGCTCAACACCCCGGCGGTCACGGATATCCGGGAAGACTTCGTCCATCTGTTCTCCCAGAGCCACGAGGTCACCGCCCGCTACCTCTCCAGGACCTCCTTCCCTTTCCGCCTGCGCGACGCGCTCCTGCACCTCATTGCGCCGCTCCTGTAGCGCTCAGCTGCAGCTGCACCCGCCGCACGTCCGGTCCCGGCTGCGAGAGCACCCCCAGAATCCAGTCCCGCACCACGCTGCGCACCTGGGCCTCCCGCCAGACCTGGGCTGCCGGATCGCGAAGCAGCTGCTCCCCCTTTTCACCGGCGGCCCCCTCCATATAGGTCATGAAGGCCTCCTCAAACCATGCGACGGCTGCCTCATTGCCCTCGCCCGAAGTCCCTTCAAGGGCTGAGCGTCCCATGCGCCGCGCCATCTCCTTCGTATCGCTGTGCAGCCGTTCCGCCTCCCGGCTTCCCTCGGCATGCAGGGGTCGGACCCGGTAGACTTCCTCTCCGGTATCCACCTCGCCCATCCACGCGGGATATCCGCCGGGAGTGCCCACACAGATTTGCACGAGTCCGTTTTCTTCCACCGCATAGTTGTTGTGGCGGTGTCCGCACACGTACAGGGAGATGCCCGCTTCCCGCAGAAGGTCCGTCAGCGCGTCGGCATTCTGCGTCCTGTCCGTGCCGCCCGAACCGTCCAGCAGCGGATGGTGGCCGCAGCAGACCACCTTCTGCCCCTTCAGCTTCGGGAGCAGTTCCCTGAGCCATTTCAGCAGGTCCTCTGAAATGCGCCCCCGGGTCACCGTTTCATTCTGATAGGCATTGGTATCCAGCATCAGCAAAATGGTGCCCTCCCCGGTTCTTGCCGCATAGCTGACCGAGGACGGGTCCCGGGAAAAGGCCGTTTCCGCACTCCAGGGCCCAAACATCCTCAGAAATCCCTCCGTGTCCATTTCCAGGCTGTAGTCGTGGTTTCCCGGGATCACATAAACCGGTTTGTCCAGTGTCCTCAGAAACTGCACAAAGCGCCGATGCTCCTCCAGATGCCCGCTGTTGGCCTCATCCCCCAGAAACAGCACGCCGTCACTGTCCTGTACCTGCAGGGCAATCGCCTGCAGCACCGGATCCGTCGTTTCCGTACCGGAGGTCAGATGCAGATCCGTGGTCACCAGCAGTTTTTCTGCCAGTCCCGCCGCCGTCACTGCTGCAAACAGAATCAGCAGCCAAAGTCCATTGCGTATTCTTCTCATCCGCTCATTCCTTTCCTGTCCGCTCTCCTGCGGTGCTCCCGCCCCGTTCATCATTTCCAGTTCCAAGGAGGACGTCCCATGATCCGCCCTGCCACAGAAGCTGACCTTCCCGGGATTTCCCGCATCTATGACGCCATTCACGACCTGGAGGCCGCAGGCCGGATCACCACCGGCTGGCTGCGGGGGATCTATCCCACCCTTGCCACCGCGCACGCCGCGCTGGAGGAAGGGGACCTCTATGTCATGGAAGCGGATGGCCGTGTGGCGGCTTCCGCGCGCATCAACACCTGTCAGGTCCCGGAATATGACCAGGCCTCCTGGCAGATTCCCGCGAAGAAGGACACCGCACTGGTCCTGCACACCCTCACCGTGGATCCCGCCCTCAGCCGGCAGGGGCTGGCACGCAGGTTCATCGCCTTTTATGAGGAGGAGGCCCGGCGCCGGGGGCTGCGGGCACTTCGCATGGACACCAATGCACGCAACCTGGTCGCCCGGCGTCTGTATGCCTCCCTGGGGTACCGGGAAGCCGGCATTGTCCCCTGCGTCTTCAACGGCATCCCCGGCGTCCAGCTGGTATGCCTGGAAAAAGCCGCCTTCTGAACTTTCCGCTTGATAAACAGGAGAACCCTTTCATGAAACTCACCGACAAACACCGTTTTGCCGCGCTCATCCGGCCCCTTTCCCGCTCCCGGGAGGCGCTGCGGATGAAGCGTTTCATCCAGCATGGCAGCATCACCACCTTTGACCATTGCATGGCGGTTGCCCGCAGGAGCTTTGCCATTTCCCGCGCGCTGCACCTGCGCATCAATGAATCCGCACTGGTCCGCGGCGCGTTCCTGCACGATTACTTTCTCTATGACTGGCACCACAGCGGGGACCATCTGCACGGTCTGCACCATCCTGAACTCGCCGTGCGCAACGCCTCCCGGGATTTTCACATCACCCGAAAGGAAGCCGGCATCATCCGCACCCACATGTGGCCGCTGACCCTCTTCCATGTTCCCGCATCCCTTGAAGCATTTGTGGTCTGCATTGCCGACAAGCTCTGCGCCCTTTCCGAAACCCTCCACCGCCGCTGATCCCCGCATGGCATGAAGACAGGCAGATCCCGGAAGTTTTTCCGGGATCTGCCTGTTCGTGTCCGCATGTTCCGGTCTTGCGGCGCTGCCCCGCCGCCGTTACCACTGCGGGTGAATCACGTCCCTCAGAAGCCGGTCGTACACCCGGGTTACCGCCGCCATCTGCTCATCGGTCAGCGGCGGAAGATTGGCAGCCTGCACGTTGCCCGTCACCTGGGAGGCACGGCTGGCTCCCGGAATGACCACGCTGATTTCAGGATGCATCAGCACCCAGCGGATGGCGATGGGCGCCAGCTGGTCCGTTCCAAAGATTCCCTTGATCTCCTCCACCGCCTCCAGCCCCAGTTCATAGGGTACGCCTGAAAAGGTCTCCCCCTTGTCAAATGATGCGCCTTCCCGGTTGAAGGAACGGTGATCCTTGGGACCGAATGTGGATTCCCTGCTCAGTTTTCCGGTGAGCAGTCCGCTGGCCAGCGGCACCCGCGCAATGACTCCCACGTTCTTTTCCTTTGCCCGGGGCAGCAGCTCATCCATGGGCTTGAGGCGGAACATGTTGAAAACGACCTCGATCGCCGCCACATCGTATTCCATGGCCGCCAGCCCCTCGCTGACCTTCTCGATGCTCATGCCGTAATCCGCGATATTGCCCATCCTGCGCTGTCTCTGCAGTTCCGAAAAGATATCGTCCCACGCATACACCGGGGGAGGCGGGCAGTGCAGCAGCACCAGATCCAGGCGCTGCACCTTCAGGCGCTGCAGGCTTCCTTCGATAAATTCCGCAATGGCTTCCGGGGTATACCTTTCAGCCGTATGCGGGTTCACTTCCGCACTTGGTGGTGACATAGAACCTGCCGGGACGGGTGCGGATGTACTCCCCGATGGCCTCCTCGCTGCGTCCGCCGTTGTACACGTCCGCCGTGTCGATGAAGGTGATGCCCGCTTCATCCGCGGTCTCCAGAATCCTGAGGGCTTCTTCGCGGTTGAAAGGATCTCCCCAGCGCGTTCCCAGCTGCCAGGTTCCAAGGCCGATTTCACTGACTTTCCTTCCGGTTGCGCCAAACTCCCTGACAATCATTCCGTTTCCCTCCGTCATCGTTATTTGAGGCAGGAGCGCTGCACGCTGTGCAGCGCTCCTGCCTTTTTGACTCTCCGGTCATTTCCTTTCCGTCTGCTCTCTGGCCAGCTCCAGCAGGGCTTTCAGGTCCGGCAGCACCCTGGCCAGCGTCCTCATCTCGTCCGTGGCCGGCAGCAGGTCCGGAATCATGAACACCTGCATCCCGGCAGCCGCGCCGGCACGCACCCCGTTATAGGAATCCTCCACCACCCAGCACTCCTGCGGCAGCATGCCCAGTCTGGCGGCACACACCTCAAAAATCTCCGGGTCCGGTTTGGACCGGCTGACCTGGTCCCCGCCCACGATCACGTCAAAGTCCCCGAGAATCCCTGAAGCGGCCAGTTCCTCCCGGACAACCCCGGTTTCCGTGGAGCTGGCCAGTCCCGTGGGAATGCCCTGCTCCCTGAGCCATGTGAGAATTTCCCGGGTTCCCGGTTTCAGGGGGATCCCGGCCATGGCGATCTTCCGGTAAAGCTCCTTCGAGGAAGCAAGCAGCCTGTCATAGTCAAATCCCGGCATATCCCCGCACCTGGCGCACACGATTTCCCTGCTCTTTGCGGAATTGGTGCCGATGATTTCCATCACCGCCCTGTGCAGGCGGTCATGTTCAAGGCCCATCCGGGCTCCGGCATCGTCCCAGCATTTCCTGCTGTAGGGCTCCGAGTCAAGAATCACGCCGTCCATGTCAAAAATCACACATTTCATGTCTTCTGTTCCCCTTCCCGCAGCATGAAAAACCGGACGGCTCCGATCATTCCCGCGTCATTTCCAAGTTCTGCGCGCACCAGGCGGAGCCCTTCCGCAAAGCGGGGCATGACTCCGCGCAGCACCCGCTCCCGCAGGGGCTGCATGAGCAGCGTTTCCTGCTCGCTGACGCCGCCGCCCACCACCAGCAGGCGGGGATTGAAGATATGGACCAGACCCGTCAGGCCCGCGGCGATGTCGTCAATCCAGCGGTCCAGGACCACCTGCACCGCCTCCTCCCCGGCCTCGGCCCGCTCAAAGAGCTTGCGTCCGTTGAGTCCGGTCTCCCCCAGCAGCATTTCCGCTTCATGGACCAGCGCGCTGGTGCTGGCGTAGCTTTCATAACATCCCCGCTTCCCGCAGGCGCATGGCGCCCCGTCCTGGTACAGGGTGAAATGCCCCAGCTCCCCGGCAATGCCCCGGGAGCCGCCGTAGAGCTCGCCGTTCATGATGATCCCGCCGCCGACCCCGGTTCCAAGGGTGATCATGATGACATCCTGTTCACCCCGGGCAGCCCCCCGGAAATGCTCCCCGAGAACTGCCGCATTGGCGTCATTGAGGGCCGCCGTGGGAATCCCGAAGGCCGCCTGCATCTCCCGCACAATCTGGCCGCCTTCATAATTGCGGATCTTGCCGTTGGTGCCGATGATCACGCCTGTCCGGTCATCCACCTGTCCGGTCGCCGACACGCCGATGCCCCGGATCCCTTCGCGCTCCTCCCCCATAAAGACACCGGCTTCCCGGATCACGGTCTCCAGAATGGGCGTCCTGTAGGCATCCTGGTCCACCGGCGCCTCTCCCTTTCTCAGAATCCGGCCGTTCTGGTCCACGATGCCCATTTTCACACTGCTGCCGCCGATATCCAGTCCCAGATACACGCTGCCCGCTCCTCTCATTTGTCATCCACTGCCGCAAAAAACCTCCGGGCAATCTCCAGAGGACGCGTGATGGCGCCCCCCACCACCACCGCATGCGCTCCCAGCTCCAGCATGCGCCGGACCTGCTCCGGCGTATGCACCCTGCCCTCGGCAATCACCGGGCAGGGCAGGGCACGTGCCAGCCTTTCCACCAGCTCGAAATTGGGCTCGCCGGAGGACGTACGGGTTGCGGGGGTATAGCCGTTCATGGTGGTGCCCACCAGGTCCGCACCGGCTGCATGGGCTGACAGGGCTTCCTCATAGGTGGCGCAGTCTGCCATGATGATGATGTTCGGGTATTTTTCCCGTACCTGTTTGAGGAACCGGGCCGGCGTCAGGCCGTCGCCCCTGGGACAGTCGGTGCAGTCGATGCTCACGATGTCCGCCATGGCTTCCATGCATTCATCCACTTCCCGCATGGTCATGGTAATGCGTCCCTGATACCCCGGGTATTCCCGCTTGATCAGGCCGATGACCGGCAGCCCCGTGGCCTCCTTGATGCCCACGATGTCCCGCACGCTGCTGGTTCTGATCATCCTGGCACCCGCCATCTGGGCCGCCCGCGCCATCATGGGCATCACCGAGCGTTCCGGATCGTAAAGGGGCTCACCGGGTGTGGCCTGGCACGACACGATGATGCTCCCCTTCATGATTTCAAACAGTCCTTCCTTTGTCATGGAACCGCCTCCTTTTCTCTTGCCCGTCAGAATTCCTCATAGGAATCACCCGGCAGATACTTGCCGGACGAAAAGTGTCTCTCCATGGCCCGGGCAAATGCCCGGTAATCCAGGTTTTCCAGAGCCCAGGCGATGGCCTCATGCTTCTCCACGGATTCAGACAGGTGAGGATGCTTTTTCTCCAGTTCAAACCCCACATCCACCGCCCAGATGGCATCCATCATGGACAGGAGCACCTCATTGCCCATCGGGCGGAAGATGGACATGTGGAATTCCCGGTCCTCCTCATTGAACATGCCGTTCTTTTCATAGGCATCCCGGATCTTCCGGGCGCATTCGGAAATATGCGCGATATCCTCCCTTCGAAGGGCATGAAAGGCCTCCCGCATGTAGGCCATCTCCAGGTTCCGGCGGATGTCAAACATTTCCCGGATGTGTTTTCCCTGGCCGGACATGCTGAAAAAAAGCACATTCTGCGCGATGTAATCGACGGAAAAGGGTCTCACCACCGTCCCCCTTCCAGGCCTGGCCTCAACCATTCCCATCAGCTCCATGCTCTTGATCGCCTCACGGACCACATTGCGGCTCACCTTCAGCATCTCGCACAGCTCCGCCTCCGTGGGCAGCTGGTCTCCGGGCTCCAGGTTCTTGTCGATGATATAGCTGCGGATCTGTCTGAATACGCGAAGATACCGCTTTTCGTCGCCCTGCATCTCTTTCATTGGGAGTCTCCACCTCATTTGCGCTTTGTCGAGTCATATCCTTCAGAATTATAGCAATGTCTCCTATTCCAGTCAATCTGATTCATCATTATGGACAAGATGATTCCCATATGTTTTGTGCGATACGCCCAATTCCCACAAAAATCTCATTGACATTCCTTTTGATTTATAGTACTTTTTCACCAGATGGGATCTGTTTTGTTGTTTCATGCCCATGTTGCCCCCCTTTCTGATCACCAGACAACACACAAAGGAGGCCTGTATCATGAAAAAAACCTGTACGCTTCTTCTTGCCCTGATTCTTCTGTTCAGCGCGTCCCTCGCACTTGCAGCGGATCCTGTGGAAATCACCCTGTGGACCTATCCCATCGGTTCCTGGGCCGACAGCGCAACCGTGGACGGCATCATCGCCAGCTTCAATGCGGTGCATCCCGAGATCACTGTCAAGGTCCAGTATCTGGATTACACCTCCGGTGATGACCAGGTGACCACGGCCATTGAGGCCGGAACCACGCCGGACATCGTGATGGAAGGCCCGGAGCGCCTGGTGACCAACTGGGGCGCCGCGGGCAAAATGCTGGACATCTCCGATCTGTGGACCGACGAGTCAAAGGCCGACATCCTGGCCACCTCCGCAGCCGTTGAAGCGGCCTGCAAGAACAAGGACGGCATCTATTTCGAGTATCCCCTGTGCATGACCACCCACACCATGGTTATCAACCGCAAGAACTTTGAGGCCGCGGATGCCCTCAAGTACCTCAATGAGGAGACCCGCACCTGGACCACCGAAGGCTTCATCAATGCCTGCAAGGCCCTGTCGGAGGCCGGCTTCTTCCCCACCGGCGTGGTTTACTGCGGCGGACAGGGCGGCGACCAGGGCACCCGCGCGCTGGCCATGAACCTCTATTCCGCCAAGTTCACCAACCCCGAACACACCGCCTACACCATGGACAGCCCCGAAGGCATCAAGGGACTGCAGCTGCTGGTGGATATGGTCAATGAGGGCACCCTCGCCGCCGATCCCGCCATCGTGGCTGCCGACGAAATCGCCCTCTTCTGCAACGGCACCGTCTCCATGGGCTTCTGCTGGAACGCCTCTGCGGCAGTATCCAACAAGGCCAGCTTTGCCGACGGCGTGGAACCCCTTCCCATGGCCTTCCCCAGCGACAACGGCATTCCCGAACTGTGCGGCGGCATCTGGGGCTTCGGCCTGTTTGACAACCACAACGACGCCCGCGCCGCAGCGGCCAAGGAATTCATCCGCTTCGTATGTGACGATCCGGCTCAGGGACCCAAGAGCGTTTACGCCACCGGATTCTTCCCGGTCCGCGCCTCCTTCGGCGACATCTATACCGGCACCGAAAAGGCTGACAACGCTGACTTCGCGATCTTCATGCCCTTCCTGGGCGACTATTACAATGTCACCGCCGGCTGGGCCGTGCAGCGGACAGAATGGTGGAACATGCTCCAGCGCATCTTTGCGGGTGGAGACGTGGCAGCCGAAGTCGCCACCTATGTGGCCAACTCCAACGCTTCCATCAAATAATCATCTTCCATCACCGCGCGCACCCCTGCCCGGCAGGGGTGCGCTTTTTAGGAGGCCACCATGCAGAACACCGCCAAAAAAACAGCAAGCCTTGTCCAGTCCCGCCGGCGGGAGAACCTGGCCGGCTACCTGTTCATGGCACCCTCTCTGCTCTTCTTCGCGGGCTTTGTGATCTTCCCCATGGTCATGTGTCTGGTCAACAGCTTCTTCAACTACACCATGACCGAATTCACCTTCGCCGGGCTTGCCAACTATGCAGAACTGATCGGTGACCCCATCTTTCACAGGGCACTTGTCAACACCCTGGTCATCGTGGTGGTCAGCGTTCCCGTCACCTGCATGTTCTCCCTGTGGGTTGCCTCGATCATCGCCAAGATGCGGGACTGGGGCACTTCCCTGTTCCGCTGCATCTTCTACCTGCCGGTGGTCACAGGTTCCGTTGCCGTGACGGTGGTATGGAAATGGATTTTCAACAACTACTACGGCGTACTCAACTATGTGCTCAAAAGCATGGGTCTCATCGCCCGCAACATCAACTGGATCGGAAATGTGGACACCGCTCTGGGATGCATTATCATGATCCTGCTGACCACCTCCGTGGGACAGCCCATCGTTCTCTACGTCTCCGCCCTCAACAACGTGGATCATTCCCTGATTGAAGCGGCACAGGTGGACGGCGCCACCAACCAGCAGGTTTTCTGGAGAATCAAGTGGCCCCAGATCATGCCCACGACCCTCTACATTCTGGTGATCACCACCATCAATTCCTTCCAGTGCTTTGCCCTCATCCAGCTGCTGACCTCCGGCGGACCCAACAACTCCACGCAGACCATCATGTACTACATCTACTATGAGGCCTTCAAGCTGAACCGCTACGGCTACGGCAGCGCCATGGGCATCATCCTCGCCCTGATCATCGCGCTGTTCTCCGCCCTGCAGTTCCGCCTGGCGGCCAGCGACAACGGCTGAGAGGAGGCGCAGCATGGTCAACGCAGCCAAGCCTGCACGCAAGGTCCGCATCCAGCACGGACAGGACCACTCGGTGCAGCACCTGACCCCCTACAAGGTCATCGCCATCATCCTGCTGATTGTCATCGCCTTCCTCTTCACCTTCCCCCTGTACTGGATCATCACCGGCTCCTTCAAGGATGCCAAGACCATCAACTCCGCCACTCCCCAGTGGTTTCCCCTCAGCCCCACCGTGGACAACTACCAGCGGCTCTTCACCCGTCCCGCCCTTCAGTGGCTCTTCAATACCGTGGCGATCTGCGCGGGGTCCATGGTCCTGACCTGCATGTGTGCGGCCATGGGCGGTTACGCCCTGGCCAAGAAGCGCTTTACCGGCAGGACCGTGATCTTTTCCATCTTTGTGTGCGCCATGGCGCTGCCCAAACAGGTGATCCTGATCCCCCTGCTGCGCGAAATGGCCTGGCTGAACATGCACAACACCCTTTGGGCCGTGATCTTCCCCACCGTCGGATGGCCCTTCGGCGTGTTCCTGATGAAGCAGTTCTCCGAAACCATCCCCAACGAACTGCTGGAGGCCGCCCGCATTGACGGCGCGGGAGAAGCCCGCACCTTTACCCAGATCGTGCTTCCCCTCATCAAGCCAGGCATCGGCGCGCTGGCCATCTTCACCTTCATCACCGCATGGAATGACTACTTCCTGCAGCTCATTATGCTCAATGACACCCGCGTGCTGACCATCTCCCTCGGAATTGCCAAGCTCCAGTCCGAACTGTCAACGGATTTCGGCCTGATCATGGCCGGCGCCGCCATCGGCTCTGTGCCCATTATCGTCATCTTCCTCATCTTTCAGAAATTCTTCACCCGGGGAATCACCATGGGTGCCGTGAAAGGTTAAGGTGATCTGTATGAGTCTTGAAAAATACTGCGGCGTTATTCCCGCCTTCTATGCCTGCTACTCGGACGAGGGCGAAGTATCCCCCGAAAGGTCCCGCGCTCTTGCGCGCCATCTGGTGGACAGCGGTGTCAAGGGGCTGTATGTGGGCGGTTCCTCCGGGGAGTGCATCTACCTCGAAAAGGAAGAGCGCATGAGAACCCTGGAGGCGGTCATGGAGGAAGTCGGCGGCGAATGCGTGATCATCGCCCACGTCGCCTGCAACAACACGAATGAATCCCGGCAGCTGGCCGCCCATGCCCAGTCGCTGCATGTGGACGCCATTGCGGCTATTCCGCCCATCTATTTCCATCTTCCCGAGCACGCCATTGCCCGGTACTGGAACGCGATCAGCGACGCGGCCCCGGACACGGACTTTATCATCTACAACATTCCCCAGCTGGCCGGCGTGGCCCTCACTCTCCCGCTGTTCCGTGAAATGCGTAAAAACCCCCGGGTCATCGGCGTCAAAAACTCCTCCATGCCCATCCAGGACATTGAGATGTTCGTGGACGCCGGAGGTGAAAACTGCATCGTCTTCAACGGCCCGGACGAGCAGTTCGTCGGCGGGCGCGCCATCGGCGCCAGGGGCGGCATCGGCGGCACCTATGCAGTGATGCCGCAGCTGTTTCTGAAGATGGATGCGCTCATCGGCGAAGGGAACTTCCAGAGGGCGCAGGTCATCCAGCATGAGGTGAACCACATCATCGCCGACATGTGTTCCTGCCGCGGCAATATGTATGCGGTCGCCAAGAAAATCCTGGAATTCAACGCGGACCTGCTGTGCGGTTCCGTGCGCGCCCCGCTTGCCCCCCTGGTGGAAGAAGATCTGCCGCGGGTTGAAGCCGTGGCCGAACGCATTCGCCGTGCCATTTTTACCCTGTGCTGACCCTCCTGCCCACCTCCGCGCCGCACGCCTGCGACACTGCCCCCGTTTCCGGTGTCGTCTGCGCTGCGGCGCTTTTTTTGTTCCGCAGGCGCACAGATTCCCTGCCGGGAAGGCCGCTTCAGACATTTCGGGCAGATCGCAGGAGGGACTGAAACCGGAGGGAAAAGGGGATTTCCTCCGCGGCCGGCAACGCGGACTGACCCGGTGCACGCATCCATCCTGCAGGACGCACGTTCCTCACAGGCCTTCATGTCCGGGTCCTCTGCAGAAAACCCGTCCGTGTCCTGACCATGAAACTCGGCGCGGAAGGGAGGGATGGCCCGGAGCCGAGTCATCTGATCAGGAGCCGGAAGAAAAACGGGTCTCAAGACGAAGGGGAATGCGCACCGCCCTATTTGAAGCAGAAACCTTCATTCTGGCCGGATCCACATAAAAATGTTGTATCCATTGACAAAACCTCTCCAGGGGTCTTACTATTCAGACGGGCGATGGGGTCCGATGACTGTTTCCATCATCGGACCCCATCGCTGTTTATTCGTCATCTGACAAGGGGAACCCGAATTCATCGCACCGTATTCCCGCGGGTACCGGTTTTCCCCCTTGTCCTTGCGAATCCTGAAAATTATGATATACTTTGTTTCACTCGAACTATCACATCCCTTCGGGATTTTTCCATTCTGACCTACAGGAGGCGATTGACACTTCCATGGACAGTAGTCTGTCAATACTGCTGATTACGCTCTGCATTTTTCTTTCAGCCTTTTTTTCAGCCGCCGAGACTTCCTTCTCCTCCCTCAACCGCATCCGCATCAAGAACATGGCGGACAAGGGGGATGCCGGAGCACGTCTCGTATCACGCCTGCTTTCCCGTTACGGAAAGCTGCTCTCCACGGTACTCATCGGCAACAACCTCGTCAACATCGGTGCCACCGCCATTGCCACCGTACTGTTCATCCGCGCCTACGGCGAGGATACGGGTTCAGGTCTGGCCACCCTGGTTATCACGCTGATTCTGCTGGTTTTCGGCGAAATCACGCCCAAGACCCTGGCCTCCAAACGGCCTGAAAAGATGGCCATCTTTGCCGCGCCCATTCTGCATGTGCTCATGGTGGTCTGCACTCCCCTCACGTGGCTGTTCTCCCGCTGGCAGAACTTCGTCTCCGGCCTCATTCCGGACAGTTCAGAGCTCTCCATTACGGAAGACGAGCTGCTGACCATGGTGGACACCGCGGAGAACGAGGGCGGCATCAACGAGCAGGAGAGCACCCTGATCCGCAATTCCATCGATTTTTCCGATCAGGAAGCCAAGGAAATCATGACCCCCCGTGTCGACATTGAAGGCATCGACCGCAGTTCCACCAAAGAGGATGTCTCCCGCCGCTTTGCCGAAACCGGCTATTCGCGCCTGCCTGTCTACGAGGAGGATGTTGACCACATTATCGGCATCATCTACCAGAAGGATTTTTTCAATAAAGTTTTTCCCTCCGACAGCGACATTTCCTCCATCATCCGGCCCGTCCTCTTTATCACCGAGCACAAAAACATCGGCGAACTCCTGCGGGAGCTTCAACAGAAAAAACTGCAGATTGCCGTTGTCCTGGATGAATACGGCGGCACGGCCGGCATCGTCACCATGGAGGATATTCTCGAAGAACTGGTGGGAGACATCTGGGACGAATCCGACGAGATCGTGAATCCCTGCGTCCGCACCGGGGAAAACACCTGGGAAGTCAACGGGGACATGAACATCGACGACTTCTTCGCGGAGATCGAGTTCGAGCCGCGGGAATTCGAGTGCGACTATTCCACCGTCGGCGGATGGGCCATCGAGATGCTGGACGCAGACCCTCACGTGGGCGACAGCTTTTCCTACCGGGACATCCCCGCGGAAGAAGGGGATGAAGAGGACCCGGAGGATCCCGCCACCACCCTCACCGTCGTGGTGTCCGCCATGGACGACATGCGGGTGACCAAGCTGACCGTCCTTGTGACCAGGCCCGCCGCGGAGAAAGAGGAGGACGGGGAATAATCCTGTCCGTATGACTCCCCCGGATCGATCGGTCCGGACAATAAAAAAGCGCTCCCTCCGGGCGAGGCGGTTCATGACCGTCTGTTTCCGGGAGGGAGCGTTTTTGTGCTGTTTGCGGAACGGGGAGGGCGGGATTCACTCGATCTCCAGCGTCTGTCGCTCCTTGGTGAAGCCGCGGCCCCGGACCTCCTTGATTTTCGTCACGGTGATGAAGGCCTCCGGGTCGATCTCCTGGATCAGCTCCGTGGCGGCGAAGAGCTTCCGGTTGGGAATGACGCAGAGCACGCCCTTCTGCTGCTGCTCCAGGCATCCGGTCTCGATCATGGCCATGGTGACGCCGGCCTCCAGATCCTTCAGCAGGCGATGGCGGATCTCCTCGTACCGGGACGAAATGGCAAAGATCTGAATCTGGTCCGTGCCGAACAGCATCACCTGATCCAGCACGATGGTCTCCAGCACCAGCACCACGATGCCGTACAGGAGCTTCTCCGGCTTGTGGAAGAATGCCTGGCCTCCCACCACCGCGAAGTCCGTCAGGTATACAAACACCGCCACGGGCAGGTGGAACCACTTGTGGAGCATCAGGTTGAGAATGTCCACGCCGCCGGTGGAGGAGCCCACCCGCATGACCATGCCCAGCGCCAGTCCCATGAGGACACCGGCAAAGATGGCGGCCAGCAGCTCGTTGTCCGTCAGGCTTCCGATCCCGGGGATCCGCTGCATGAAGCCCAGCATCACCGGATACAGCACCGACGACGCCACGGTGGTGAGAAAGAATTTCTTCCCCAGCACCAGCAGTCCGGCCAGAAGCAGGATCAGGTTCA
>OMRS01000046.1 GCA_900313545.1 uncultured Eubacteriales bacterium
AGTTCCTCACACATTCGGAACCTGCGCATTAGTGAGGCCAGTTTCTCATTACGGGACTTGGGAGGGTTGTCGATAATTCGCTGGACATCCACCAATGGTGTACCGGGATTGATGATTTCGATTCTGTTGTCAAAAAGTTCTATCGTCGGGCCCACTCCGGAAATGCTGAAATCCTGATGGATCAAGGCATTTGCTACCGCTTCACGGATTGCTAGCAATGGATAAGCAGTACTTCTTTCACGTAGGGCACTGGTGATCGTCTCCTTGGAAGGAATCAATGTCTCAATGACCGACATCAGGTTCTCGAAACCTACCGCATAGCCTTTATTGAAAGTATTCTCCCGAAGCATATTCATCCGGCTCGGGCCTTCGTATTGCACAATACGGATCGCCTTTCTGGCTACCCGGGAGAAGTCAGATAGTTTCTTAGCCAGTAGAATTGCGCCAAGATTTGTGATCGTAAAAAGACCATTATCCTGCTGTATCACCATCCCGTCCTCAACCAAATAATGTGTCACACCGGATTGATCGGACGGCTGGTTTATTCCCGTCTGATAAACATTTCCAGTTATCCATCCGGAAAAACATCGTGGGTCAATCGTCTGCGGCAAATTTGCCGCCCAGAATCACCACGCAGGACTTCTACTTTCTCCGCCAATTGTGTCGCTATCGTGCAATACTCGTTTTTCTGTCCATCTGCCGAATCAGTTTCCACCTGCACCTGAAGCATACGATCTATGTAACAGCAGGACCTCCCTCGCCGCGAGCACCACGGCCATCACGGCCACCAGCGTGTTGCTGAGCATCATCATCAGGCCCACGCTCCCGCTCCCCAGGCTGGTCAGGTTCTGCAGCATCCAGAATACGGGGATCCGGAAGACAAACACCCTGGACACATTGAGCAGCAGCGTCAGCCGGGTCTTCCCCAGGCCGTAGAGCAGCGACAGCACGGCGGCATTGATGCCCAGGGGCACCGCGCCCAGGGCTTCATAGCGGTAGGTCTGGCAGATCATCTCATGGAACTCCGGGCTCCCCGAGTCAAACAGGGAGGCCAGGGCATGGATCTGCCACAGTTCAAGGGCGGAGATCACGCCACCCAGCACCACGTTGACCGCCAGGACCGCGGCAAAGGCCCTCAGGACCCTCCGGGTCCTTCCTGCCCCGAAATTCTGGCTCATGACCGCGGCTCCGCCTTCCTGGAAGCCGTTTTGAGGATTGGTGCTCAGGCTGCCCAGGTTGTTGGACACCCCCAGTGCGCCCACCATCAGCTCGCCGTACACCGTGCACATGGAATTGACCACGGTCTTGCCGAAGGCGAAGAGCATCTTTTCCACCACCACGGGGATGGAAAAGTTCAGCATCGGAAGGAGGATCTCCCTCCGGAACGTCACCGCCCGCAGGGAAAAGCTGAACGCGTTCTCCCCGCCCAGGGAATTGCGCAGGGCCATCCCCAGCAGCACGCACTGGGAGAGCAGCGTGGCCACCGCAATCATGACCAGCCCGCCGCCCATCAGGTACACGAACACCGCCGTCAGTCCCAGCTTGACCGCGATGACGGCCATATTGACCCAGAAGATGCGCCGGGCATTGCCCCGGGCACGCTCCACCGCGATATAGACATTGTTGAGGAAGGTGACCACCATGGCAAACATCTGCACGATGAAGTAGCCCCTCCCCACATCGATGAGGCCCTCCGGGGTTCCCGCCATGCGCAGAAAGACCCCCGCAAAGGGGACGATGCCCGCCAGCAGGCACAGGCCCGTCAGCAGGCACAGCGCATACAGGCTGGAGACCATCCTGCGCACCTTCGTATACGCGCCCTGTCCGTAGGCCCGGCTGATCATGATGCCCGAGCCCACGGCCAGGCCGCCTCCCAGAGCGGACAGCAGCAGGTTCAGCTGCGCCAGGTAAGCCACCGCCGCCACGGATTCCTTGCTGATATGGGCTGCCATCATGGTGTCCAGCACGGTAAAGACCGTGTGGAGCACCTGATACATCGCCAGAGGAGTCCCCACCGAAAGGATCACCTTCCACTCCGGCGCATTCAGGCTTTTTTCAAGGTATCTTCGGTCCTTCTGTGTCAGTTCGGCTTTCATGTTTTCCGCGCTGCGGCGCGCTCCTTTCAATATCTGTGTCTCTCCCCTTCATGCGCGCGCCGCGCCTGTCAGTCTCCGCATCACATCCCCCGGGCAGCGGTCCCTTCCGCCCCTGTCCGGGCCTTCCGGCGCCCCGCCGCTTTCCCGCCTGCCCCGGCGTGCGTTCCGGGCTGCAGGGGCTTGGGGTCACCGGGTTCTCCCTTCCATGGCTTTATCCGTCTTCCTGCGCCTTCAGGGTGCAGCGCAGACGCACCGGGTTATGGTCCGTGAAGACAAACCCCTCATTCACGGTCTCCACCTGCTGCACCTCCACGTTCCGGGAAACAGCGAACCCGTCGATCAGGTAGAACTGGAAGCTGTCCCAGTCCGCCCCCGCAATCGGGCGGTTCAGGGACCGGCAGGACGGGCAGGAGCTGTCCGCAGCCAGGGCAAACCCGTCTCCGAACTGCTCCGGGCTGAGTCTGCCGGGCATCCACGTCCCCTCCCTGTACGGGAAGG
>OMRS01000345.1 GCA_900313545.1 uncultured Eubacteriales bacterium
CTCTTCATTCGGGCAGTATCCCGAGCCCGGACAGCGTGTCACCCTGGAAGTTGCATCAGGTTCCCCTGATCAGCGCTGGATGCTGCTCTCCGGTCCTGAAAAGACCCTTTTTGCTGTCCTTTTCAGGGATAACATGGCCCTCACCCTCTGTCCGGAAACCGGAAGCGTCACCCTTGAACCCTATGAGGAACTCGACAGCCAGTTCTGGAAATTCGTTCCCTGCTCTCCAATGACCTCTGACAGGTAAAAACTATGAAATCTCCTGCACTTCTGTTTCGCCGTCGCCGATGGATACTGCTCCCGGGTTCCCTGATCTATGCCCTCCTGTTCACGGCAGGGTCTCAGATGGAGTCCTCCGGCACGGTTACGCTTGCAAAAACCCTGGCGGATCTTCTCCTGTGTACGCCGGTTGCCTTTGTGATCCTTCAGATTCTTGCATGGGGCTTTGAGCATCTGGCCTGTTCCCGCGGGAGCCGTCGCCGGCGGATTCTTCCCGGGTTTCATTCCCTTCCGGCGTTTTTGCTGCTGCTTGTCTGCTGGCTCCCCATGCTGATGATCTACTTTCCAGGTTCTTTCACCTATGACTGCCAGTACCAGGCTTTTCAGGTAGCCCTGGATGAATACAGTACCCGCCAGCCCCTGATTCATACCCTGATGATCCGGGAACTCATCCATCTCGCCCTCAGGCTGTCCTCCTTCGAAAAGGCCTGTCTCATCTACAGCCTCTTCCAGATGACCCTGCTTTCGCTCTGCTTTACAGGCGTCGCGGGAAGCATCGAGCGGCGGTTTCACGGCGGGGGATGGCTCAGTATCCTCTTCTTCGGCCTTCATCCTCTCCACATGGTCATGGCCAGCAACTGCGTCAAGGATACCCTTTTTTCGGGTTTTTTTGCACTATTTGTCACACTCTCCTCTGAGTATTTCAGTCTGCTCCATTCTCACAGGGCCTCTGAATTCCGCAGGTCTTCCTGGCTTTTGCTGGTCATCAGCTCTGTGCTGTGCATTCTGTTTCGAAACAATACTCCTTATGCCATGGGCCTGTGGCTTCTCCTTCTGCTCGTTGTTTACAGAAAATCCCTTCTCCGCTTCCTCTTCGTCATCACCCTGTCCCTTCTTGCGGGTCTTCTGGTCAACTCGTTCCTGCTTCACGCCGTTCACTCGGAAAAGGGGCCTGTCGGCGAAATGCTTTCTGTTCCGATCCAGCAGCTCAGCCGTGCACGGCTTGAGCATCCCGAAGCATTCAGCGTGGAGGAAGCCACCCTCATGGACCGGATCTGCGGGGATGGAACCTATCATTTTTATGAACCCACACTCGCCGATCCGGTCAAGGAAATCATCAACGACCGCGGTGAACTGGATCAGCATCCCGGAGAGTTTTTACATCTCTGGCTGGGCATCGGCCTGAAATGCCCCCGGTCCTATGTGGATGCCTTTGTCAAGCTGATGCTCCCGGCGCTGTATCCCTATCAGGTCTTTGACAGCGTGGCCGCCTATGTGGAGGTCGGCCATGAAAACGGGGTCCTCACCGAACCCTTCGGCCAGCCCCGGATGGTCCCTCCCTCAAGATTTGAAGGGCTCCGTCAGTTCCTGAAAGCGCTGCTTTGGAAAACGGGCGCCAACTCGGTTCCTGTTCTTCGGTGGGTATTCAACATCGGTCTTCTGTTCTGGCTCCTGTTTCTTCTGTTTCTGTTCGTTTGCATCCATCAGGGGAACCTCCCTGCGCTGCTCTTTCCCCTGATTCTGTATGCCACTTTCCTGCTGGGGCCGGTGATGCAGGCCAGATATGCCTACTCGTTCATCTGCCTTCTTCCGCTGTTTCTGGCCAGCGCGCTGGGCGCCGCCCGTTCAGCATCATAAAAGACCGCCCGTATCGGTATGATACGGGCGGTCTTTTGATGCCTGATTATTTCTGTTTTCTGCGCATATAGGCAGGAAGCGAATCCACATAGGAGCTTCCGGAGGATTCCTGCGGCGCCTCAGCTGCCGGATTCTGCGCAACAGGCTGCTGCTGCGGCTGCGGCTGCGTCGGAATCCCCTCAAAGGGATTGCTGCGCTGTGAGCCCACAGGATCTGAGAAGAAAGAAGGAACGTCCGGTCCGCCTCCCATTGGGGCTGATGCCGGCTGCTGGACAGGATTGTTCACATTGTAAGGCTGATAGGACGCATCATACCGGCTGTATCCAAAGCCCGTATTGCTCGGCTGATAGGGCGAGGAATAGCTCTGGGGGACATACGGTGCCTGGGAAGGCAGCGTGGCCGGCCGGTCTATGCTGGACGCTCTGGGCGGGAAAGGTTCCTTCTCAAAGCCTGTGGCAATGACCGTGATCCTGACCACATCCTCAAGGGAATCATCCAGGCTGGCACCAAAGATGATGTTCGCCTCGCTGTCTGCGGCACTGGTAATTCTCTCAACGGCATCATTGATATCGGCAATGCTGCAGTTGCTGTTGCAGGTCACATTGATCAGGACAGCACGCGCGCCATCGATACTGGTCTCCAGCATCGGGCTGTCGATCGCACGCTGAGCGGCCTCCTGCATGGCATGCTCGCCCTTGCCCTCGCCAATCCCCAGATGGGCCATTCCGCCGCTTTCCATGACCGCCTTGACGTCTGCAAAGTCCAGATTGATGATGCCCGTCTGGGAAATCAGATCGGAGATTCCGGAAATGCCCTGGCGAAGCACATCATCCGCATACATGAAGGCCCCCTTGAAGGACGTTCCCTTGGGGCAGACCTGAAGCAGACGCTCGTTGGGAATAACGACCAGCGTGTCGACCCTCTGCTTCAGTTCCTCGATTCCGGCCTCCGCGTTGTTCATCCTTCGTTTGCCTTCAAAGGCAAAGGGTTTTGTCACAACCGCTATGGTCAGGATTCCCATATCGCGGGCAATCTCAGCCACCACGGGAGCGGCGCCTGTTCCGGTTCCGCCTCCCATGCCTGCCGTCACGAAGACCATGTCAGCACCGCGCAGGGCGCTTGCAATCTCCTCCCGGCTTTCTTCCGCAGCTTTCTTGCCGATATCCGGAGTTGCACCGGCTCCAAGTCCCTTGGTCAGCTTTTCGCCGATCTGAATTTTCGTCGCATTGCTGGTGGATAATGCCTGGACATCCGTGTTGACCGCAATGAAATCCACGCCCGCAACACCGTATTCGATCATACGGTTGAGTGCATTTCCGCCTCCGCCACCGCAGCCGACAACCTTGATTGATGCTGCCGGACGGTCATCCATTTCGATTTCAAACACTCAAAATATCCCCCTTTGCCTCACTTCTTGAAAATATTCTTAATTTTGTCCAGAAAAGACACGCTCTGTTCCTGCTGCTCCAGGATGTTGAAAATCATCTCCACCAGTCCGCTTCCGCTCGTAAAAATCTGCGAGGGTTTCATCTTCAGCAGCTTCGCGGGAGCTTCCCGCATGTTGTGCCTCATCTTGCTGCCGACGTAGATCTTTGCGCCGTCAATCGGAAGAATTCCTCCTCCGGTCACATAGACATTGGACCATTTGGAAAGCTGGACACCGCTGTTGTCGATGGCATCATCGATGTTCTCCAGAATCTCGTCAATTCTCGAGGTGATGATCTCTTTCACAAGTTCACCGTCAAGCTGTTCCATCTTGCCGTCTTTTCCCGGGATCTGAATTTCCGGTGTGTCGCTCATTGAGCGGAGGGTAAAGCTGCGTTTGATCTTTTCGCAGACATCCAGATCCAGTTTCAGTCCGTATACCAGATCGGCGGCGATGTTGAATCCGCCCACCGGAAGGATCTTCTGCCAGATGGCCGTATCTCCTTCCGCAGCCGTAATCTCTGTGGAATAATATCCGATATCCACCATGACACAGGTCCGGTCTCTTTCCTCATAGGGAATGCACTGAAGGATCTGTCCAACGGAAGAGGAAAAGAATCCCTTTACGGTGATTCCCAGCCGGTTCAGTCTCTTGGTGATATCATTTGTAAAGAACTGGTCGGCAATGACAAAGCCGATCATTCCCTCCAGGCTCGAACCTTTTCTATCCACAGGCTCAATGGTTTTGGAACCATCATCCACCCGGAACCATGCCGGACCACGGTGAATAATGACGCCGCTGGGCTGTTCGAGTTTTCTGGTCGCCTCTCTCTGCAGACGTTCCACGTCCTCAGGTCTGACCCTCGGATCCGCTCCCTGCAGCGTCACGCTGGCTTCCATTACATATACCCGGGAAAACTCACCGGGAACACCGACGTAGACCTCCCGGACCTTTGTTTCGCTTTTCTCCTCCGCCACACGGATGGCTCCGGCAATGGCATCATCGACCTGTTCCGGGACATTCCAATGTCCGTCCATATATCCATCATACTGTGCCATTCCCGGGCCCACCACGGAAATCCGCTTGTATGCGTTTTCTTCCGCAATGATGCAAAGCACCTTGGATGTTCCAAAGTCAAGAACGGCCAGACTTTTCTTTGCCACTTCAACCCACTCCCCGCAGTCAGACAATATCTCAGATAATCATACAAATTTCAATTCATTCTAAACCATTATTGCAAGCTGTGCAAGTATTTTCTCAGATTCAAACAGGCACAGACCATCGGTTTGGAATTTAGCCCTTTTCCAGTAAACTGATGGTCTGTTATTCTGTTTTTTCACTTTGCTGTCGGAGTATCCGTCGGCAGAGGAGACGGAGACGGGGTCACCCAGGGAGTAACGGTCGGTAGCACGGCAGGTATAAAATGTGCATCCTTTCCGGACGATACATCGATTCTGGAACCTTTCAGGTCTCCCTCCTCCTCACGGATGGCCATGACCTGCGCGGCGATGGACAGCTTCAGTACAAGATTTGTATCCTCCCCCAGAACGATCCTTGTCTTTTCCTGCGTCATCAGGAAAAGATCATTCTCATTCTGAACGCTCATGGAAACCGCCTTCCCGAGCAGGTTGGTCGCGTCCATCGCCTCGAGCATATGCTGCATATGGTCCAGCTGCGCACGGTTTTTCACCACCAGTCTGGAGCCCACCATCGCTCTTCCGTTGCCCACCATTTCAAGTCCGTTCACCACAGGACCGACCGTTTTCTCCGGAAGTTCTTCTCCGCAGATATCCAGCACGATGCCGGTAGTATCTATCGCATAGTAGATTCCGAGCACATTGACATAGGCCGCAGGAAGCCGTTCCCGGATGGTCAGTGTCAGCGTTCCCCTGTAATCAAAGCCCCTTCTTTTGTACTCGATATACCGGCTTTTCTCCAGGTTGTCCCTGATCCTGCTTTCCGGAGTCAGAAGAAGGCTGTCCCCTGCATGCACGCCGCTCTGCCTGATAATTTCATCACTGGTGAGGTTCCTGTTTCCGACGACCGCAATGCTTCGAATCAACTGGACCTGATAGCCCAGAAACAGGATAACTGCGAGCGCAATCGCGACAATCAGAAACTTTCCTATCCTGTTCATCGCATTACAGCTCCATCACCTTCTGCTTGAACACCCTTCCCCTGTCCTCATAATCCTTAAACATGTCAAAGCTGGCACAGGCGGGGCTCAGCAGCACGTTCCATCCAGGCTGCGCAAGCGTTCTGCAGACCGCAATACACTTGTCAAAATCGTACTGCGTTTCATGTATCCGTGAATACCCGGCCTCCTCCAGGGAATGCCGGATATCCGCCGCCGTATCCCCGATCAGAACGCATTCCCTGATCCACGGAGACTCCTTGATGGACCTGGCCAGTTCACGGTAGCTGACGCCCTTCCGGCTTCCTCCCAGAATCAGCACCGTGGGCCGGTCCATGGTCTCAATGGCCTTTTGCGTGCTGTCCACATTGGTTCCCTTGCTGTCATTGATGTACCGGACGCCGTCCAGTTCACGGACGGTTTCTATGCGGTGCTCCACCCCCGGGAATTCCCTGAGAACCTGTCCCATTACTTCAGGACGGATCCCGGCAAGGCCCGTAATCAAAGCCGCCGCCAGGGCATTCTCCAGGTTGTGCGGGCCGGGAATCCGGATTTCTGCCGTCGGAATCACCGCAGTTTCCTCACTGAGATTCAGGTACAGAATTCCGTCCTTTGCATACGCGCCCTTCACCTGCTCCCTTCTGGAGAACCAGAACACCCTGCCCGGGACATCCTCCGCCATCTTCCTGCACGTGGGATCATCCCAGTTGAACACGGCGGCATCCTCAGGAGTCTGCTGTTCAAATATCCGGTGTTTCATGGCCACATAGGTTTCCATGCTGCCGTGTCTGGCGAGGTGGTCCTCAGTAATGTTCAGGCAGGCGGCCACATTCGGATGAAACTTCTCCACCGTTTCGCACTGATAGGAACTGACCTCGCAGACCGTCATGGTGTCCGGAGTGGTTTCCAGGACGGATTCCATGATCGGGATGCCGATGTTCCCAACCACATGCGTGGGATAACCGGCCGCCTTGCAGATTTCCCCCACAAGGGTGGTCGTGGTGGTCTTCCCGTTTGTTCCCGTGATGGCCAGCAGTCTGCCCTTCGTCAGTTCGGCTCCCAGTTCCAGTTCACCTGTTACCGGAATACCCCTTTTGAAGGCTTCCTGCATAAATTTCTCCGTCAGCAGGACCCCCGGACTGATCACCATCAGGTCCGTCCGGTCATAAAAACCCTCAGGGGTACACCCCAGAGAAACTTCGCATCTGGCATCCAGTCCCTCCAGCGCATCCCCCATCTGTTCCTTTGTCTTTCTTTCACTGGCAATCACATGGGCGCCAAGTCTGGCCAGCGTGTTGCAGCAGGCAATTCCGCTTCTGGCAATGCCGACGACCAGGACCCTCTTGTCTTTCAGTTCCATGTTTCCCCCTACTGGATGCCGAGCAGCACCAGAATGGACAGGGCCATGGTGGTCACCATATACATGGTGACAATGTGCTGTTCATGCATTCCGCTCAGTTCAAAATGATGATGGATCGGCGCCATTTTGAAGATCCGCTTTCCCTTTGTCGCCCTGAAGTATGCAAACTGAATCAGGTCCGACAGGGAGGACATCATCATCCAGAATCCCACAAAAACCAGGACCACCGGCTGACGGATCATAAGCGCACAGGAACACAGCGCCCCGCCGATGAACATGGAGCCCGTATCTCCCATGAAAGTCCTTGCCGGATATCCGTTATACAGCAGGAAAGCCATAATTCCGCCCGTCAGGGCTGCACAGCCCGTGGCCAGCGCCTCCTGTCCGGCGCAGGCGCACAGATAGGTCATCACGCCAAAGCAGACCATGGACACGCTGGACAGCAGGCCATCCAGCCCATCCAGAAGGTTCGCGCTGTTGGTCGTGCCGACCACAATAAACACCATCAGCGGGATATACAGAATTCCCAGGTCCACTTCCCTCTTCAGGAACGGAACGAAGATCCGGCTTCCCACATCGGAACTGGTCCAGCAATAGATAGAAAACGCCAGTGCGATGACCACCTGCACCGCCAGCTTCTGTTTGGGTGTCAGACCCTGGTTCTGCTTTTTGAGGATCTTGGTCATGTCATCCGCGAACCCCAGAAGTGCGTGCGAGATTCCCATCAGCAGCATCGCCAGAAGGTTTCCTGCGCCCTTCTGTCCCCAGACCTGCATCAGCAGCAGGGACACCAGCATGGCCAGGATAAACATGATGCCGCCCATGGTGGGGGTTCCCTGTTTTTTCTGATGGGACTCCGGAGCCAGCTCATAGACCTGCTGTCCCAGATGAAGTTTCCTGAGAAACTTCAAAATGAACCGGTTGACCAGTCCTCCCCAAACAAATGCCAG
>OMRS01000346.1 GCA_900313545.1 uncultured Eubacteriales bacterium
AAGAGGACACCCGAGAGGCATACGGCACTTCAGACAGCGCCCAGGCCCTCCGGGTGTCCTTTTCGCTTGACGAAAAGAGGTTTGGAAGCAGGCTTCCAACAGTCACAATTTCCTGTCATCCATGATCATCTGGTGTCAGGCAGGATTCCTGAAGTCACCTGACGTCTGCGAACAGAACCCCGCAAAGGATCGCCATGCAGGAGCCCAGCCAGATGGTTTTTTCTCCGATGGCTTCGCCCACGACCATGGCAAGGACCGCCCCGGCCAGAAACGACAGCAGAATGCAGCTGTACTGAAGGGCCCGCCTCATGTCTGCGCGGTTCTTTCCAAAGATCCCTCTGTAGTACAGTTCGGCGCAGGAACGCATATTGCCCGTACAGAACACGGATGCATAGGCCAGCTCATCCTCAAACTTGCGGAAAGAGCTGAATTGCATGGCTGCGAGCAGGGAGGTGATGGAATTCGGGATGATATCCAGCACCGAGTCCGGCACAAAGCCGATGCCAAAGAGCACGAAGGCTTCCAGAAACAGGATCCTGCACTTGAGTCGATTTTCCTCTCCGTCCCGTTCAGGTACATGGTTCAGGATGAACTGAGCGATAAAGATTCCCAGCCAGAAGCCCAGAATGGGCACGAAAGCGCGGAAGGCCAGCGCATGCTGGCCATGAATAAAGCGGCAGGCAAAAATGATCAGGTTGCCCGTCTGTCCGGTGGCAAATACACCCCCGCGAACGGAATAGGAGTATCCGTCCATGATGCCGCCAAGAACGGAGAGAAGCATGGCCAGGTACAGTCGCTCCGGTGTGTTGTTCTGTGCTTTCATCCGTTCCCCGGCTCCAGTTCAGAAAACAGTCTGCAGAATTCCTGCACGGCATTGGAGATGTAGGCGTCCCGGCGGGTGACAAAGTGGAAATCCCGCCGCATGAGGGAGGAAGGCAGGGTGTAGAACACCAGATGATCCCTTTTCATGCCCTGGATCAGATGGGCGCTGGTCAGCGTGCAGCCCAGGCCGGCGCTGGCCAGGTGATAGGCTGTGGCAAACTGCTGGATCGGAATGATTTTTGCCGGATGATGCCCCAGCTGCTGGAAGATCATTTCGCTTCGGGCATGCAGGTTATTGCCGGGCGTCAGCTGCAGAAACGTCAGTTTTTCCATCTGCTCTGTCCGAAAATAATGATCATAGGCCGCAAAATCGCCGCCGCGGATGTCCTCATCCGTCAGGTAATTGTCAGGCAGTCGGCATTCCTCCGCACAGGCTCTGGGTACGGCCAGGAACAGATCGTCGTAGAAAGCATGGCCGATGGACTGCAGACCGGGGTCATCCACCTGGCACATCAGACACAGATCGATTTTACAGTCCACCAGCAGCTCCCGAAAGACGCTGGACTGAGCTTCTACGATCCTCAGATCGATGCCCGGACAGGCCCTGGCAAAGCGGCAGATGGCGCTTTGCAGGATATAGGACAGCAGATAATGGGTGCCGCCAATGGTGAAGGTACCTGTTTTCAGCTCCTTCAGATCCCGGATATACGCCAGCATGTTTTCCTCTGCAGGCTTCACCTGATGATAATACTGGATGTACGCCTTGCCGGCCACCGTCAGCTGGATGGGGTGATGCCTGCGGTCAAACAGCGGCATGCCCAGCTCGTTTTCGATGCGCTGTATGGCCATGCTCAGGGACGACTGGCCAATATACAGTTCCTCCGCGGCCTTCGAAAACGAGCCGTACTGGTATATGGCGTAGACCATATCCATGTCTTTCATACGATTGACTCCTTTGCCTGCTCCAAAACACGAATCGGGGATGCCATTTTTTAGGCGGCATCCCCTGTTTTTTACGGGTTCATTCATCTGTTGCGCGCAGCTCCGCCAGGCGGGAAGAGCGCTCCTGCCTGCAGAGATTCTGCCGCGGCACAGTTATGGCCGTGACAGGACTCTGTCTGAGCGGATGTGCCGCCCCTATTGTCTGTCCGCACTCCGGCAGAACAGTTTCCTTGCAGAGCGGTGAGCCAGGCTGAGCCTGCACCGGTACCTGCATGTTGACTGGTATCTTATCCGGGTTCCTCTGACTGAGGGCAGTCAGCAGCACCCTGCTCCGGATTTCATGCAGGCCCATCCGGTCGCGGGCAGCCCGCTTTACACGTAGCGGCACACATGATCCACAGCCACATCGGAGAAGCCGAAGGCCTCCGCCTTGGTCATTTTGCCGTTGCAGATGTCCT
>OMRS01000053.1 GCA_900313545.1 uncultured Eubacteriales bacterium
TCAGAATCTGCGTCCGGCACCGCCACCCCGGGAGCTTCCACCGCCAAAGCCACCCCCAAAGGAATGTCCCCCGTAAAATCCTCCGCCAAAGGGATGGCTGCCGCCAAAGCCACCATGAAAAGTCCTGCCAAAGGGATGATAATGCCTGCGCCCCCCTCCCATCATGCTGCCCAATAACAGCATGTCCAGGAGGAAGGAACGATGTCCCCTGCGACCGTTATGCAGCCGGCGTCCGCCAAACAGTACGCTGAACAACACGAAGAGAATGAACAGTTCAAACATGGAGATTCTCCTTTCTGGGCTGTGCCCGTGCGTTTCATGGTACAAAAAAAGACCTGTACCATGAAAACAATTCATTGTACAAGTCTCGCTATTTCAATTGGACCGGATAACACGGTTATCGGCTGACGGTCTCAACCCCATCCGAGGATGGGCAGCTACTCCCCTGTGATGTGAAGTATAGTACTTTGTTAATTCTTTGTCAATACCCGGCGATAGTTTTCCAGCAAAGGGATCCCTATCTTTCCGCGCTTCATATGCTTGTCATGAAGAGGAAGACGCAGGCTGTCCGGTCTCAGGCCAAACTCGCGCTTGTAGATCTCCATCAGCCTACGGCTCAGGCTGGCATAGCTGCGGGACATGGCCAGGGAGCGCTGGCGTTCAAACTGGATATCCGTACGGCCCTCCAAAACATCCCGGGTCTTCTGGATGAACCCCTCCATGTCTGTGGCTTTGAGCACATCAATGCCATCCTGAAGCCATTCCTCATATACCGGAATATCGCGTACCAGCGTCGGCGTCCCGCAGGACATCGCTTCCAGCACCACAATTCCTTCGGTTTCCTCATAGCTCATGAAGGCAAACAGATCCGCTCCGCAATACGCATCCCGAAGTTCCTCCTGGGAGACATATCCCGGAAAAACCACGTTTTCAGGTGCTGTGCGGATGGCATTTGTCACTTCCGAAGGCAGCAGCCGGGGATCGGTATAGCCAAACCAGAAAAACCTGACGTCAGGAAGATGCCGGGCAAGCTCAATGAAGTCAAGAATGCCCTTTCGGACAATATAATGCCCGACGGAAACCACCACTTTGTCATCGTGCCCGATGCCGTAGCGCTCCCGGAAGGAATGACGCCGCTCCTTGGTATAGCTGAAGAATTCCGTATCCACACCATTGCTGAGCACATAGATCGGCTGCTTCAGCCCGTAACTGCGCAGCAGCTTTCTCGAGTACTCGGTGGGGGTAATGATCACATCTCCGGTCTTGTAGCACTGGCAGATCCACCATTTGAAAATTCCCGCCAGCTGATTGGAGAGTTTAAAGGAATTCCGGAAATCCTCCATGGTGGAATGGCCGTAATAGACCACCCTTTTCCCCGCTCTCCGGGCTTTCAGCGCAGTCAGTGGAGAAACGGGGAAAATCGTATTCAGATGGATGACATCAAAGTCATCATGTTCATTCATCGTCACTTCCACGCCCGCGCTGCGCAGCATCTGCTTCTGATGCATCACCGCCTGACCGACACCGCTGCGTTCCACCATATGCAGGCTGCCGGAATACAAACATACTTTCAATTTGCGCCTCCAAGCAACAATGCCAGACGTTCAAACAGGAACGTCAGGCCCAGGGAATAAAGCGCTATGCTGAAAGGCTTCCCCAACCAGATGATCAGGTTATAGGTACTCCACCGCATCGAAGTGGTCCCCGCCATATAGCACAGCATATCATCCGGTGCCACCGGAAAGAAAATCGCGATGGCAAACCAGCGGGTAAACCGGTTCTTCTTGGACAGCCACCTGTCATACTTGGCAATGGCTTCCGGTTTGAACAGGGCTGAAAGAATGGGCCTGCCGTAAAAGCGCGCCACGGCAAATGCCGCCATGGAGCCGATGCAGATGCCCGTATAATTGAGAAAAAAACCCTTCAGGGGACCAAAGAGGATCACGCCCACCAGGCAGCTGACACCGCCCGGTATGATGGGAATGACCACCTGAACCACCTGAATGATGAAGAACAGCAGCTCACCAAATACACCGGTATTTTCAACAAAGGTACGAAGGGTTTCCTCAGACTTGAAGATGCCCATGCGCCATCCAATCACCGCAAGAGAGACGCTGAAGACAATGCCTGCCAGTGTTGACCACTTTGCGGCCGCCTTCCAGAAGCGCATATCCTTCAATCCTGTATACTCCTTCCCTCTCAGTCTGAATCCAAGGCGGAATTTTACCACAAACAGCTTGGAAAAGCCACAGAAATCTTTTCCCTGGATTTAAAATATGGCGGATCTTCGAGGAAATTTCCGTCGAAGATCCGCAAAAGACGGGTTTTTACGCTGAATCTTAAATCAGCTTGCCTTCTTCATCGCACAGTGCCAGGACCACAGCGCTGCGGGCAGGCAGATAGATTTTCATGCCCGTTCCTTCCCCTGCGCGATAGACCACCTCGTCATCCACATTGCCAAAGCCGCCGTATGCCGGGTCGTCGGTGGTGAGCACCACACGCCAGTATCCCTTCTCCATTCTGGGAATCAGGAAATCAGGCTGAGACCACTCAGGATGGAAATTGAAGGCAAATACCAGCCCGGAACGCCTGAACACCAGCAGCTGGTTCTGTTCATGCTGCAGGATACAGTCCGGCACCCCGCAGCCGGACACATTGTAGCGGCGAAGCAGATGCACCATGTCCCTGTCAAAGTCCCGAAGGAGGGAATAGCGCAGCAGCTCGTTGTCCGCCAGGGACCAGAGTCTGCGGGCATGGGCAAAACTCCAGCCATTGCCCTCGCGGGGGAAATCGATCCATTCCGGATGGCCGAACTCGTTGCCCATGAAATTGAGATATCCGTCTCCGCCGGCTCCCATCGTCACAAGGCGGATCATCTTGTGCAGGGCCATGGCCCTGTCGATAATGTAATTCTCGCTGGCACGGTCCATGCAGAAGTACATTTCCTTGTCCGCCAGGCGGAACATGATGGTCTTGTCGCCCACCAGCGCCTGGTCATGGCACTCGGCGTAGGTGATGACCTTCTCCTCAGGGCGCCGGGCGATGAGCTCCCAGAACATGCGGCTCATGGACCAGTCCCCGTCCCGTTTTTCCTTGATGGTACGGATGAAGAAGTCCGGGACCCCCAGGTTCAGGCGGTAATCAAAGCCGATGCCGCCCTGATCAACCGGCAGACAGATGCCCGGCATGGCGCTCATGTCCTCAGCCACGCACAGGGAGCCGGGACGGAATTCATGGCACAGGGTGGTCGCCAGCTGCAGGTAGGTTACCGCGTCGATGTCCGTATTCATGGAGAAATACTTGTGATCGTCGGTGAATGCGGTTCCCAGCCCGTGGTCCAGATACAGCATGCTGGTCACGCCGTCAAAGCGGAAGCCGTCAAAGTGGTACTCCTCCAGCCAGAAGCGGATATTGGAGAGCAGGAAGTGCACCACGCCGTTTTTGCCGTAGTCAAAGACCTTTGAATCCCAGGCGGGATGATTGCCCGCATCCCCGTCCTTGAAGAACTGGTAGGGGGTGCCGTCAAAGCCGTTGATGCCCTCCGCGGTGTTTTTGACCGCATGGGAGTGGACCAGGTCCAGCAGCACCGTAATCCCCATGGAATGAGCGGTGTTGATCAGGGTCTTCAGATCATCCGGGGTGCCGAACCGGGAGCTGGCGGCAAAGAAATTGCTCACCTGATAGCCGAAGGAACCGTAATAGGGATGCTCCATGATGGCCATCAGCTGGATGGTGTTGTATCCTCCGGCTTTCACCCGGGGCAGCACGTCCCGCGCAAACTCCAGATAGGTGCCCACCCGTTCCTCCTCGGTTCCCATTCCCACGTGGGCCTCATAGATCACCGGGGGCAGATTCTCGGTCCGCCTGAAGTTCCGGTCCGTCCAGGGGAAAGGCTGCCGGTGCTCAAAGACCCGTGCGCTGAAGTTGTGGTTCTCGTCCTCGGTCACATAGTTGGCATACAGGGGAATGCGGTCTTCCTTCCATCCACTGGGACCGGTCACGCAGACCTTGTACAGGCTTCCCTCCCGAATGGCATCCTCGCCCTCCAGGTCGATTTCCCAGCTGCCGCCTCCCAGGGAGCGCAGAGGATGGGATTCCCGGTTCCAGTCATTGAATTCACCTGTCAGGTGCAGGGCCTGAGCTCCCGGTGCCCATTCCCGGTACACCCATCCCCGGTCAGTCCTGTGAAGTCCGAAGTAATGGGCGCCCATGGCAAAATCCGACAGGGTCTGTCCCGGGGAGAGCAGTTCACCCAGCCGCTGAGAATAACGGGCCACACGCCAGTTCAGATCCCCTTCAAACGCCCCAAGCTGGGGATTGAGTTCGAGGATGCGCAGCTTTCCTTGTCCATCCATCTTTCATGTGCGAAGACCGCCGGGCCTTCGCCCTCCTCTCTTCTGTCCTCATCGCAGGAAACCCTGCCTTCGGGTTCAGGTCAACATTACCACAGCATCCTTTCTTCCGCAAGGAAGAAATGTCCCCCGCGTCCCCCGTTTCAAGCAGCCCTCCCGAAGGTGTGCTGCCTTGACCATTTTCTCCCGGGAGCGTAAAATCAGGTCATCCAAACCGCTGTGAAACGTACCCGATGGGAGGTCTTTAGTATGCTGACCCGTACCTTTTTTCCCCGTTCGCCCCTCTCCGCCGGACGTCTGGCTCCGCTGCCCCTGGGTGCCGTTTCGGCCGGGGGAAGCGCCCGGGATCATCTTCTGAGCCTGCGCGCGGGCCTTCTGTCCCGCAGCGCCTCCCTGTGGCCGGAAGCCGGAGAACAGAGCGCCTTCTACGGGGGCTTTCTGCCCGGAAGTATCCGTGCGCCCCTGCTGCTCTCCGCCATGCTGCACATCGGTGCGCTCCTGGGAGACAATGAACTCAGGGAGGAAGCCCTGCGCCGGGTGCGCCTGGTTCTTGACAACCAGCGCGAGGACGGTTCCTTCGGCGGTCCGCAGGCGGATTTCCGCGCCCGGGGCCTCATGCTGCGCGCCCTCTCCCAGGCGTACACCCTCTCCGGAGACAAGTCGATTCTGACCTTCATGCTGCGCTATTTCCGTTTCCTGCAGGAACAGCTGCGCGCGGAGTCCCTCTCCCCGGATGCGGTCCTGCATGTGTCCGACACCCTGCAGTGCGGTCTGTTCCTCTATAATCTCACCGGGAAAAAGGCGCTGCTGGGGCTGATGGAGGCCCTGTGCGCCCAGAGCTTTGACTTTGGACGCTTCTTCCACACCTTCCCCTACCGCATGGCGGCCGACCGCATGGTGTCCCCTTCGCGCCTGTCCGGCGCCGGGGAAGGGACCTTTGAGGCCCAGGTGCTGCAGACGGCCGACGGCGAACTGCTGTGCGAGGGCCTGCGGACCGCCGCCCTGTGCGGCATGCTCTCCGGCAACAGCAAGCAGCTCAGCGCCGCCGAGCGCGGCCTGGCCATGATGCGCAAAAGCCACGGGGCTCCCACCGGGGCCATCGCCTGTGACCCGCTGCTTTCCGGGACCCATCCCTCACGGGGCATCCGCACCCTGGCCGCCTGCCAGCTGGCCACTTCCCTGTGCACGCTGCTGGAGGCGCCGGACGGGGAGCATTTTGCAGATGACCTGGAGATGCTCCTGTACAACGCGCTCCCCTCCGCCTTCAGCCCCGACTGCCAGCAGGTCCAGTCCATCTCCCAGGCCAATCAGGTCCGGCTGTGCCGTGCCACCCGCTTTCCTCTTTCAGCAGAGGCGGACACCCTCTTTGCGCTCTCCGACGGGGACAGCGCCTGCGCCCTGCTGGGTGCCGAGGCGGAAATCCTGCAGCACCAGTGGATGCTGACCCGGGACGGCGGGCTCATGGCCCTGGGCTATGCGCCCCTTTCCCTGCGCTACCGTCTGAGCGAGGAGATGGTCCGGATCCACGTGGAATCCGCCATGCCCGTCGAAGGCAGCGTCCGGATCCGCCTGGAGCTCTCCGGGGACTGCACCTTCCCCCTCCATCTGCGCATCCCTTCCTGGGCCCACGGAGCCAGTGCCGCCATGGGCGGCGAGGTCCGCACCGCGGACCCCGGCACCGTGCTCACCCTGACCCGCCAGTGGCATGACGGGGACGAGATCCTGCTGACCCTGCCCATGACCGTGCGCCGCCAGCCGGGCTACCACTCCGCCGTCAGCGTGCTGCGGGGGCCGCTGCTCTTTGCGGCGCCTCTGTCCTCCACGGAAACGGAGGAAGGCATCGTCTGCGAGAATTTCGGCGTTGCGCTGCTGGAGGACCGGGATTTCGTGGTGACGGTGGACGGGGAGGACATCCGTCTGGAAACCGCCGCCGTGCGTCTGCCCGAATGGGGACTGCGGGACGGCGTCTGTGACCAGCCGCCCATCGACCTGACCTCCTCCGGACGCGAGGAGTTCCAGCTGGTGCTCTCCCCCTACGCCCAGACGCTGCTGCGGCTGAGCGTGCTGCCCCTGCTGTAACAGCGGCTTCACGGCATGTTCAATTTTCTGCCGGATTCTTCTGATAGACTCACACCCGAGGTGATTTCATGCCAAAGAACGTGCGTATCCTGATCTGCGATGACGATCCCGTCGTCCACCAGTCCCTGTCCCTGTATCTGGATGCGGAGGAGTATGCCCACGACTCCGCCATGGACGGACAGCAGGCCCTGGACATGATCGCCAAGACCCATTATGACCTGATGCTGCTGGACCAGATGATGCCCGGCAAAAGCGGCATGGAAGTCTGCCGCGAGGTCCGGCGGGAAAGCCAGCTTCCCATCATCATGCTCACGGCCCGGGGCGAGGAAATCGACCGGATCCTGGGGCTTGAAATGGGTGCGGATGACTACATCGTCAAGCCCTTCAGCCCGCGGGAGGTGGTTTCCCGCATCAAGGCGGTCCTGCGGCGCACCCTCAAGGGCACCCAGGAGAGTGCCGAAGAGGAGCCCATGACCACCCTGACCTACGGTTCCCTTGAAATCCAGCCGGAAAGGTACAGCGTCCGCCTCGCCGGGACCAGCGTGCCCTGCACGCCCCGGGAAGTGGAGCTGCTGTACCTGCTGGCCTCCCATCCCGGCCGGGTCTTTGACCGGGAGCAGATCCTCTCCCGTATCTGGGGCTATGACTTTTTCGGGGATACCCGCACGGTGGATACCCACATCAAGCGTCTTCGCCAGAAGCTCACCTGCGATGAGATGGGCAAGAAGTGGGACATCATCACCGTTTACGGCGTGGGATACAAGTTTGAGGGGCAGCTGTGAAAAAGAATTCCGCCTTCCGCCGTTCCCTTCTGCTGGCCTACGGAGCCGTTCTGGTTTTCGCGCTGCTGCTCATGGCGGTGTACATGATCGCCTCCCCCTCCCTTTTTGCCCATAACCGGGCGCAGGACCTGCTTCCCCGGGGCCGTCTCATTGCGGACTATATCGAGAGCACCCTTTCGGGAGATCTTCCCTCCTCATACCTCGCCCCCATCATCAGCCGCAATGCCAGCCAGTGGGACGCGGCGGTGTGGGTCGTGGACATCCAGGGGCGCACCCTCATCCGGACGCAGACCAGCGGCAAGGAACAGGTCGGCGCGCTTCCCCAGATCCTGTGGGACAGCATGATTCCCACCGTCCTGCAGGGCAGTGACGCCACCCTCATCGCCTCCAACAATGCCCTGAGCGCCCCTTCCTCTCCGGACAAGTTTTCCCAGCGGCGCCTGGTGTCCATTGCCGTGCCCATCCGCTATGACTCGAAGATCATCGGGGCCGTCTTCATGGCCCAGACCCTGGAGGATGCCCTGGCGGACACCCGGGTCTTTACCAATACGCTGCTGCTGGCCATGGTGGCCATGCTGCTCCTGCTTCTCCCCTTCCTCTACCTCTTTGCAGGACGCATTACCCGCCCCCTGAAGGATATCCGCGACACCGCCCTGATGATGGCCGGCGGCGACCTGTCCGTCCGTGCGGATGAATCCCGGCGGGATGAGTATGGTGAACTGGGGCATGTCCTTAACATGCTCTCCTCGGAACTGGGGCGGACCATCTCCACCCTGCAGATGGAGCGCAACCGGCTTCGCAGCATTGTGGAAGGAATGAGCGAGGGAATCCTGGCCCTCAACAGCGACGGCAGCCTTTCCTTTATCAACGCTTCGGGAAGCCGCCTTCTGGAACTGCCCCAGGACGGAGCCGGACTGCGCAGCAGGGCTCCGGAGGTCCTCTCTCTCTTTGATCAGGCCCTCCTCCGGCACGAACCGGTCAGCGACACCCTCTGGCGCGGAGAAACGGCCCTGCATATCTCCATTACCCCCCTGCATGACGGGGAACAGTCCGGCGGCGTGGTGGGCATACTGACGGATGTCACCAGCGTCGAGCGTCTCGAGCAGACGCGGCGGGACTATGTCGCCAACGTGTCCCATGAGCTGCGCACCCCCCTGACCGCCATGCGGGCACTCATGGAACCCCTGCGCGACGGCATGGTCACCTCCGAGGAACAGCGCCAGCAGATCTACAGCGTGGTGCTTCGGGAGACCATGCGCCTGTCCCGGCTGGTCAGCGACATGCTCGAGCTGTCCCGGCTGCAAAGCGGGACAGCCTCCATGGAAATCTCCGTTTTCCAGCCCCGCCAGGTCCTGGAAAGCGTGCGCGACATCTACCTGCCCTACGCGGAGGACTACCAGACCCGGTTCATCTATGACGTGCCGCCGGACCTGCCCTCCATCCGGGGCAATCCGGACCGCACCCAGCAGGTGCTGGTCGCACTGGTGGACAACGCCTTCAAGTATACCGGCGAAGGGGGCACCGTCACCCTGTCCGTCCTCCCCTGTCCCGATTACCTGCAGGTCAGCGTCCGGGACACCGGCGTGGGGATCTCCGAGGCGGACCTTCCCCACGTGTTTGAGCGCTTTTACAAGGTGGACAAGAGTCACCACTCCAAGGGGACGGGCCTGGGACTGGCCATCGCTTCCGAGATCATGCACCAGCTGGGCGAAACCCTGACCGTGACCTCTGAGCTTGGCAAGGGCAGCTGCTTCTCCCTGACCCTGCACTACGCTCAGGAAGACCCCTCCTCCAGACAGTGAAAGCCGCCCGGATATTCCTCCGGGCGGCTTTCGTGTTCAGTTCTGATGATGATTCCGGCGATAATTGAAAAGCAGCCTTTCAATGCGGTGCCACGGGTTCAGAAGATAGGACAGGGACTGGTCATGGTTCAGGGTGGCGATCACATACGCCATATATTTGGACATGTCCGCATGGGTAAACCATGGCTGGGCCACCACCTCGGGCTTCGTATACGTCAGATTGGTGGCAAAGACGTGGTCCAGCACGCCTTCCTCATGGGCCTTGTTGAATGCCTCGATGCCCTTGGTAAAGAAAGCGAAGGTTGCCCCTGCAAAAACCCTTCTCGCCCCCCGGCTTTTCAGGTTGTAGGCCAGATCGAGCATGGAATCTCCGGAGGCGATGATGTCATCGGCCACGAAAATGTCCTTGCCCTCCACGCTGTCGCCCAGGTATTCATGGGCCACGATGGGATTGGTTCCGTTGACGATGCGCGTATAATCCCGGCGCTTGTAGAACATTCCCATGTTCACTCCCATGGCCGAGCTGTAGTAGAGATTGCGGTTGAGGGCGCCCTCGTCGGGGGAAATGACCATCAGGTGGTCCTTGTCGATCTTCAGATCCGTGTAGGTGTGGCACATGGCCTTGAGGATCTGGTAGGTGGGCATGATGCTCTCGAACCCGTTGAGGGGGATGGCATTCTGTACGCGGGGATCATGCGCGTCATAGGTGATGATGTTCTGCACGCCCATGTTGATCAGTTCCTGGAGCATCAGGGCACAGTCCAGGGATTCCCTGGATGCGCGTTTGTGCTGGCGCCCCTCATAGAGCATGGGCATAATGACATTAATGCGGTAGGCTTTTCCGCTCACCGCCGCGATAATTCGTTTCAGGTCCGCAAAGTGCTCGTCCGGGGACATGGGCACGTCCTGTCCGTAGAGCTTGTAGGTGCACTGATACGCACCCACGTCACAGATAATAAACAGATCGTAGCCCCGCACGGAACCCTTGAGCATGCCCTTGGCTTCTCCTGTGCCAAAGCGGGGGCAGCTGGCCTCCAGCAGGAACCCGTTGCGGTCAGAGCCATAAAAGCTGTGAAGATTTTCTACATCAGTATCATCCGACTCCGGTTCCTCATCCACCTGCCATTTGAGCAGGTACTCATTCACCCGTTCGCCCATCTTCTCGCATCCCCGCATGGCAATCACGCCCAGGGGCGCGACCGGCCGGGAAGGGAACTTCTTGCCGGAACCCGACTGTGTCTTTTCTCCCATATGTTTTCGACCTTTCCGTACAGTTCACACATACTGCGCGACATCGCATTATAGCATACTTCGCCCTCATGCGCCTTGAAGCGCAGATTTTCTCCACTTTGCATCATTTTCCCCTTCGATGTTGGAAAGAATTGTCCACCAGAAAATGTGTTTTCCCTCATCTGTTTTCCGGATTTTGTCAGTTCCGCCCGTCCTGACGGCCGGGCGCGGGGGCAGGGCGGCGGGCAAAATGTCTGGCTTGTTCCGGAGCTTCATCGTTTCCACGCGTCCCCGGCCGGATCCTCCGCTCACCTGCGGGCCCGGGGCCTTTTCCCCCGACGTGCCGACCCGGGAATTGCCGCGCGGTGTCAATTCTGTCCTTGACAAACCCTCTTTCCCTCACTAAAATGACGGCTACACACAGCAATTTCAGAAAAGACGATGAAGGGAAGCCCTGACCGGTCCGCCCTGCAGAGAGCCGGCGGCAGGTGAAAGCCGGCGGGAAGGCAGTCAGGTCCTCATCCCGGAGTTGCACAGGTGAACTGCAAGTAGTCTGTGACGCTGACCCCGTCAAAGGTCAGGCCGAGCGATCGGCCATGAGGGCCGGATTTCCGGCCGAATTAGGGTGGTACCGCGCCATTTCAGCGCCCCTATGCCAAATACGGCTGGGGGGCGCTTTTCTGTTCCCCGGCACCCACAGAGAGGAGTTCAGATCATGAAAGAAGGTTTCCACAAGTATGTTCCCTTTGTTCCCGTCACGCTGCCGGATCGTACCTGGCCGGATCAGAAGATCACCCGGGCACCCATCTGGTGCTCCGTGGACCTGCGGGACGGCAACCAGGCGCTGGTCACGCCCATGAACGTTCAGGAAAAGATTGAGTTTTTCAAGCTTCTGGTGGAGGTGGGCTTCAAGGAGATCGAGGTGGGCTTCCCCTCCGCGTCTGAAACGGAATATGAGTTCCTGCGCGCGCTCATCGATCAGAACCTGATTCCGGACGATGTGACCATCCAGGTGCTGGTCCAGGCCCGGGAACACCTGATCCGCAAAACCTTTGAAGCCGTCCGCGGCGCGAAGAATGTCATCATCCACTATTACAATTCCACCTCTGAACTGCAGCGCCGGGTGGTGTTCAAAAAGGACAAGGCCGGCATCATTGACATCGCGGTTGAAGGGGCCAAACTGATCCGCGAACTGGTGAACGCCGACCGCAGCGGGACCGTTTACCGCTTTGAGTATTCTCCGGAGTCCTTCTCCGGTACGGAAACGGATTATGCGGTGGAAGTCTGCGCCGCTGTCATGGAGAACCTGGGCGCCACCCCGGACAATCCCCTGATCCTCAATCTGCCCAATACCGTGGAA
>OMRS01000347.1 GCA_900313545.1 uncultured Eubacteriales bacterium
CCGCTGGCCCAGGTGAAGGGCTCCTCAGGCCTGAAGAAGACTGCCCGGATGCCGAGCAGGTCGCGCGCGACGGCGCGACGGGTTTCCATCTGATTCATATGTGTTCTCCTTCCCGGGGATTCCCCGTCAGTCATTGTCCACAAATTCCTTCATGCAGCGCTCATAGGCCGCCACGGGATCCTGCGCCGCCGTCACCGGACGGCCCACCACGATGTAGTCGCTGCCCGCCAGGCGCGCATCCGCGGGGGTCATGACGCGCCTTTGGTCATCCTTCCCGCTGTCGGCAAAGCGGATGCCCGGCGTCACCGTCAGGAAGTCCCCGCCGCAGCTGCGGTGAACGCCCGCCGCCTCCAGGGGCGAGCAGACCACGCCGTCCAGTCCCGCCTTCCGGACCGTCATGGCGTAGTGGATCACCACTTCCTCCATGGGCTGAGGGATGAGCAGGTCCTCCCGCAGCGCCCGGGCATCCGTGCTGGTGAGCTGGGTCACGGCGATGAGCAGGGGCCGGGTCCCGTCCGGGCGGGTGACGCCCTCCAGGGCCGCCTCCATCATGGCGGTGGTGCCGGCGGCGTGCAGGTTGATGATGTCCGCCCCCAGGTCCCGCAGCACGCCCATGCTGCGGCGCACGGTGTTGGGGATGTCATGGAGCTTCAGGTCCAGGAAGATGCGGTGTCCCCGCTCCCGGATGCTGCGCACGATGTCGGGACCCGCGCTGTAGAACAGCTCCATGCCGATCTTCACAAAGGGCTTGCGGCCGGTAAACCGGTCCAGAAACTCCAGCGTCTGCTGCGCCGACGGAAAGTCGCACGCGATGATCACGTCTTTTCCCATGATGTCTCCTCCTTACGGCAGCATGCTGCCTGGTTATTGTCCGTTTGCGTTTCTCAGTTCATCCAGCGTCCGGATCCCCAGGCGGTCCATGGCCGCCGGGAGCTCCTCAACGATGCGTTTGCAGGCCAGGGGGTCCGTCAGGTTGGCGGCCCCCACCTCCACGGCCACGGCGCCGGCCATGAGCATCTCCAGCACATCCTCCGCCGAGGAGATGCCCCCCATGCCCACCACCGGGATGGACACGGCCCTGCTCACCTGCCAGACCATGCGCAGCGCCACCGGGAACACCGCGGGGCCGCTCAGTCCCCCGGTCACATTGGCCAGCACGGGGCGCCTTGTCTTCAGGTCGATGCGCATGCCCTGCAGGGTATTGATCAGGCTGATCCCGTCCGCCCCCTCCGCCTCGCAGGCCCGGGCGATGGAGGCGATATCCGTGACATTGGGGCTGAGCTTCATGATCACGGGCTTGTCCGTCACGCGGCGCACCGCCCGGGTCACTTCTCCAGCCGCCTGCGCGTCCGTGCCGAAGGACATCCCGCCCCCGTGGACATTGGGACAGGAAATGTTCACCTCGAGCCAGCCCACCTCGGGGCAGGCGGAGAGGCGCCGGCAGGTCTCCACGTACTCCTCCACCGAAAAGCCGCTCACATTGGCCATGACGGGCTTGTGGAAGACCTCCCTCAGCCTGGGCAGTTCCTCCCGGATCACCCGCTCCACGCCGGGATTCTGCAGTCCCACCGCATTGAGCATGCCCCCGGTGCACTCCGCGATGCGGGGCGTGGGGTTGCCGAAGCGGGGCTCCAGGGTCGTCCCCTTGAAGGAGAACGTGCCCAGCAGGTTGATGTCGTACCACCGGGCGAACTCCCAGCCGTACCCGAAGGTGCCGCTGGCGGGGATCACCGGATTGTCCATGCGGATGCCGCACAGCGTGGTCGTCAGTCGTTCCACAGGATCTCCTCCTTCCGGAGCACCGGCCCCTCCCGGCAGATGCGCTTGCTTCCGCTGCGGGTCCTGCAGCTGCAGCCCATGCAGGCGCCAAAGCCGCAGCCCATCCGTTCCTCAAAACTCAGCTGACCCGAGGTCACGGTGGCCCGGCACACGGCGCGCAGCATCGGCTCCGGTCCGCAGCAGTAGAATGTGGAGTAGTGCTCCGGCAGGGCATCGGTCACAAAGCCCCGCACGCCCGCGCTGCCGTCGGCGGTGGTCACCGTCACGCGGCACCCCAGGCGCTCAAAGTCCTCTGCGGCGAACACCTCAGAGGCGGTGTTGAACCCCAGCACCGCCGTGACGGGGAGGTTCCTCTCCCGAAGGCGCCTGGCCAGATAGTACAGGGGCGGCACGCCCACCCCGCCGCCCAGCAGCAGGGGGCACTCGCCGGAGGTGTCCAGATCATAGCCGTTGCCAAGGCCGGTGAGCACGTTCATTTCCTCCCCCGGCTGCATCCGGGAAAGCGCCCGGGTCCCCCCGCCCACCACCTTGTAGATGATGGACAGGCGCCCGGGATCCGCATCAAAGACGGAGATGGGCCGGCGCAGGAAGAAGCCGCCGATCTTCAGGGCGGCAAACTGGCCGGGACGGGGGAGCTCCATCTCCCCCGTCAGGGTCATCCGCAGCACCCGGTCCGCCAGGGGCCGGTTTTCCGCCACGCGCAGTACGCATTCTTCCATGGTGCCTCCTCACGCGTCGATGGTGGAGATGGTCAGGGTCGTCTCCTCCAGCACATCCAGCAGCACCCTCACCGTATCCAGGCTGGTGAAGATGGTGGCGTTGTTCTCCGTGGCGCAGCGGCGGATCTTGAGGCCGTCGCTCTCGGACTTGCGCCCGCCCACCTCGCGGGTGTTGATGATGTAGGCCACATGCCCGTGCTGGATGCTCTCCAGGATCTCATTGCTGCCCGAGGAGATCTTCTGCATGACCCGGGTGCGGATGCCGTGTTCCTTGAGGTAGTCCGCGGTGCCCGGGGTGGCCTCGATGTTGAATCCCAGGTTGTAGAAGCGCTGGATGAGGGGCAGCGCCTCGGGCTGGTCCCTCCTGGCGATGGTGGCCAGCACGGTGCCGTAGTTCTGCAGCCGGGTGCCGGCAGCCTGCAGCGCCTTGTACAGGGCGCGGTTGAGCTTGTCGTCGTAGCCGATGGCCTCGCCGGTGGACTTCATCTCAGGGCTCAGATAGGCGTCAAGGCCCTTGATCTTGTTGAAGGAGAACACCGGCACCTTGACGTAGAAGCGCTTTTTCTCCTCGGGGTACAGGTCAAAGATGCCCTGCTCCTTGAGGCTTTTGCCGAGGATCACCTCGGTGGCGATGTCCGCCAGGGAGTAGCCGGTGGCCTTGCTGAGGAAGGGCACCGTGCGGCTGGAGCGGGGATTGACCTCGATGATGTAGACTTCCTCGTTCTCATCCACGATGAACTGAATGTTGTACAGGCCCACGATCCCGATGCCCAGGCCCAGCTTCTTGGCATACTGCAGGATCAGGCCCTTGACCCGGTTGGAGATGGAGAAGGAGGGATAGACGGAGATGGAGTCGCCGGAGTGGATGCCCGTGCGCTCCACCAGTTCCATGATGCCCGGAACAAACACGTCCCGGCCGTCGCAGATGGCGTCCACCTCCACTTCCTTGCCCCGGATGTACTTGTCCACCAGCACGGGCTTGTCCGCGTCAATTTCCACCGCGGTGCGCAGGTAATGGCGCAGCTGTTCCTCGTCCCCGACAATCTGCATGGCGCGGC
>OMRS01000189.1 GCA_900313545.1 uncultured Eubacteriales bacterium
GACGAATCGCTGCGGATGCTTGAGCTGGGCGAGCTGGATGCCTACATCACCGTGGACTCCTTCACCCATCCGGACCGGGCCGTTCCAGTCTTCAAGCTCGGTTCCTCCGACATCTTCTGCGCGGTGACCAGGTCCCGGCCGGATCTTCTTGCCGAACTGAACAGTGCCATCAGCCGCATCGAGGATGAGGACCGTTACTTCATCACGCAGCTGTTCGTCAAGTATTTCAGGCGGACCGGAGCCAACGCCTTCCTGACCTCCGGCGAGGTGGAATGGATCAACCGGAACCAGAAGATCCGAATCGGCTATCTGGACAACCACCTGGCCTTCTGCGCCATGGACCGGGCCACAGGGGAGCTCAGGGGTGCGCTCAAGGACTGGCTCCACTACGCATCCGACTCCCTGGCCAATGCGCATCTTGACTTTGAAACCCGCGCCTATCCCACCCTGGAAGCCACCCTGGATGCCCTGTCAAATGGAGAAGTGGATGCCATTTTTCCGATTTCCCTGAGCGTCTCCGATGCCGACAGCCGCGGCCTTGTCATGACCCCGGCCATCATGCACACGGACATCCACGCGATCATCCGCCAGAGCGACCAGCAGAATTTTTTCGGCAAAGCCCATACCGTTCTCGCCGTTCCTGAGGGGTATCCGAACTTTGATTCCCTCATTCAGGACCATTTCCCGAACTGGGTGAAGGTGGTCTACCCCACCACAAACGACTGTCTCAAGGCGGTCTACGATCACATTGCCGACTGCGTCCTGATCAGCAATTACCGCTACAACACCATCGCCAGACTGTGTGAAAAGTACCGTTTCACCTCCTTTGCCACCGGCATCAGCGAGGACATCAGCTTCGCCGTGCGCAAGGGGGAACCCGATCTTTACTCCATCCTGGCCAAAGCCGTCGGTCTGGTCCCGATCTCCACGGTCAACGCCGTCATGTCCTACCACATCTCTGAGGAGGCCCGCCTCTCCCTGGCGGATTATATCGAAGACAATCTGGTCCTGTTCATGGCCATCATCATCGCCGTGCTGCTGGTCATCCTCGGGCTGCTGTTCTACACCTCGCAGGCGCACCGCAAAGCCAGACGGCTGATCTCCGCCACGGAAACCGACCGCCTGACCGGCCTGTACAGCCGCAACTATTTCTTCCAGTATGCCAACCGCATGTACACCGGGCAATCCTCCGAACACATGGATGCCATCGTGGTCAACATCGAACAGTTCCATTCCGTCAATGAGCTGAACGGGCGGGAATTCGGAGACATGGTGCTGCGCGTGCTCGGCAGCGAGATCCGCTCCATCGCACAGGAGCACAAGGGAATCGCCGGACGCTTTGAGGCTGACCGGTTTGCCATCTACTGCCGGCACACCGATGCCTATCAGGAGTTTTTTGACCGTCTGCAGTCCAGATTGGACACCCTGTCTCCCAACACCCGGCTCCGTCTTCGCATGGGCGTCATGCCATGGCAGGACCGGGTCGAACCCGAACAGCTCTTTGACCTGGCCAGGACCGCCTGCAGCATGGCCCGGGGGCAGTTCGTCCGGCGCCCGATCATCTTCGATGAAAAGATCCGCGAGCGCGAGCTCTATGAACAGCGTCTGCAGAACGACCTGCGGCGCGCCCTGGATTCCTACGAGTTCGAAGTCTTCTATCAGCCCGTTTTCGATATCCAGTGCGAACCCCCCCGGCTTGTCAGCGCGGAGGCGCTGGTGCGCTGGCGGCATCCCGAGATGGGCCTGATCCCGCCGGACGACTTCATCCCGCTGTTTGAACGCAGCGGGCAGATCGGCGAGGTCGACAAGCACGTCTGGTCGGAAGCCGCGCGCCAGATCTCCCGCTGGAGAGAAAAGAACGGAATCCTCCTCCCGGTTTCCGTCAACCTGTCCCGCATGGACGTGTTCGATCCGTCACTTGAAAGTACCCTCGACGAGATCCTTCAGTACCACGCACTGGATTATGAATACCTGAGGCTTGAAGTGACGGAATCCGCCTATACCGAGAATGCGGACCAGCTGATCCGAGTGGTGGCCAGCCTGCGGCGCAAAGGCTTCAAGGTGGAGATGGACGATTTCGGCGCCGGCTATTCCTCGCTGAACATGCTCTCCTACATGCCCGTGGACATCCTGAAGATGGACCGGGGCTTTGTACAGGACATCGAAACCAGCGAGAAGGACATCCACCTCGTGTCCCTGATCCTCGGCATCGCCAGAACGCTGAATATCCCCGTCATCGCCGAGGGCGTGGAAACCCGGGAGCAACTGCGTCTGCTCAGAGATCTGGGCTGCAACATGGTCCAGGGATTCTGTTTCTCCCCGCCTCTTGACAGCAGCGATTTTGAAGCCCGGTTCCTTCAGAGCATCTCCCCCGACATATGATTTCCGACGCAACAGAAATCAGGAAAGGATAGTTGCCATGCATTCCCTGCGATCAAGAATCGCCGTGATGACGGTAGTCATGATTCTGATTTCAGTCACTGCCGTCACCACAGTCAGCGTACTGTTCATCCGGCGCAGCGAACACTTTGATTCCGAGCAGCTGCTCCTGCTCCTTTGCGAAACCGGCAGGAGCAACCTGAACTACTATTTCGACGGCGTCCAGAAATCGGTGGGCAAGATTGCCTCTTTCGTCGTCAATGACCTGGAGGACACGGGGCCGGAGGATCTGTCATCGCATGTGGAAAGGGTCCAGCGGGTGTTTGATGAACAGGCCCACCGGACCAGCGGAGTCCTGACCTATTATTACCGAATTGACCCTGCCGTCTCCGACACGGTGAAAGGTTTCTGGTACACCAACCTCGACGGCAGCGAGTTCGTCTACCATGAGGTGACCGACATCACCCGCTACGACACGGATGACACCTCCCGCCTGGTCTGGTTCACCGTCCCCAAATTCACCGGAAAGCCCGTCTGGCTCTCCCCCTACATTACAGACAACCTGGACATGCGCGTAATCTCCTACAATGTCCCGATCTACTGGAACCGCACCTTCCTCGGCGTGGTGGGGATCGAGATCGATTATTCCAGCATGGCCAGCCTGGTTGAAAGCATCCGGCTGTACAAAAACGGCTACGCCTTCCTCTGCGATGCAAAGGGAAACATCGTCTTCCATCCCCGTATCGATGTGACCCGGCTGACGCCCGAGACCATGCCCCAGGTTCCCGAAGGACTCTTGAAGAACAACACGTTCATCAGCTATTCCTTTGACGGTGAGCAGAAGGAGGCCGCCTGGCTGGAGCTGAGCAACGGAATGCGCCTGATTGTCTCCGTGCCCATCGTTGAAACCGAGGGCGACTGGGCGAGACTGGTCATACAGATCTGCGGCATCTCCCTGATCATTCTGATCAGCCTGTGCCTGTTTACCCTGTTCTATACCGGGCATATCACCCGGCCGCTCCAGCAGCTGACCGAGGCCGCCGGGCAACTGGACAGGGGCAACTACGAGGTGAACCTCGATTATGATGCGGACGATGAAGTCGGCCGGCTGACCCGGACCTTCAGAGACCTGTCCGCGCATATGAAGAGCCATATCCAGGAACTGAAGAAACGCGCCACCATCGATGCCCTGACCTCCGTCAAGAACAAGGGGGCCTTCAGCACAGACCTCGAACTTCTGGAAAAACACGTCGCACAAAACAAATCTCCCGGATTTGCCATGGGGGTGTTTGACTGCGACAACCTGAAGATGATCAATGACCAGTTCGGGCATGAAAAGGGCGATCTGTTCCTCAAAACCTCCTGCCAGATGATCTGTCAGGTCTTCAAGCACAGTCCCGTGTACCGCATCGGCGGAGATGAATTTGTCGTGATTCTGAGGGATCATGACTATGACCACCGGGAAGAGCTCGAAAACCTCTTCCGCCGCAGGATCAGAGAAGCCTGCACATCGACCTCAAGGATCTGGGAACAGCCCCGCATTTCCATGGGCATCGCCGAATATGATCCGGCGGTTGACCGCTCCGCGTCGGAAACCCTGCGGCGTGCGGACCGGATCATGTATGCGGACAAGCGCCAGCACAAAGGCTCCCAAAAGCCCTGACCCGGTTCCCGGGCCGTTCGCCATACGCGGGCGGCCTTGTTCATTCTTCTCCAGTCTCCGATTCATATTTTAGCCGAGACATGTCCTTTCCCTTTCCTGTATTGGGAACGACTGCATCTATCTCCTTTGCATTCCTATCAGCCACCGTGCTGTGGAATCGGCGCACCCAAATACATTTTTACATACACTGCTCCGAACACCTGATTCACTACGAGATGATCATAGAGCATATTCATGTTTTCTGCCCGTTGGTCTGCTCTTCCCTTCCCTTACGCGCCTGTATTCAATCGCCGATACTATCTTCCGAACCGCCGATTTTTCAATTGAATCGCTGACTATATGATCCTGAGCCGCCGGTTTCTCATATGCAGAACTCATCACGGTTGTTTTCAAAATGAATGTGTTGTTATTGAACATCAGATCCGGCAGACCAGCCGCCTCCAGTTCCCGGCATATACGATCCACACCCTCGCCAGATTCCTTAACATAGCCACAATCATTAAGAAAGTATAAGAAAACTGGTTTTTGGGGAGTCTAAAGTGGCTCCCTTGTCAAGGACATATTTTAGACAGTCCAACCCCAAAGAGATGGATCCGGTTAGCCGGATCCTTTTGTGTTTAAGTCTATTGGTTCGGAAAGGGTACAGAGACCCAGCGGAGCATTTGAGGGATATTCTCCCCGTTTTGCTTCGCTGAGTAGTTTTCTTCTTCAGATCAGATGATTGTTGTAAGGAACAGGTTGAGATCTGCCGGTTAACCCCCGTGAGTCATCTTTTCTCCATATTCAATCCTGAAAAACCATGGCAGGCGAACTTCACAGCGGGACCCAAAGCGGCAATCGCAGATCAACCCAGTGGAGCCATCCTCTTTTCTACCATTTCCGCAATTCTCCAGCCTTTCCAACTTGTCCTTCTTCGTTCAGGCTCTGTGGTCAATTCTTTTTCCTTCCCCGCAATATCTCCTGTGTAAAGCGGATACTGTAGCAGGGTAAAAGGGGACTGCAGGGCAACCCGGTGGCCATTCTCTTTTTTTCCATCTCCGCCAATTTCCCGTTTCTGCGAGGTTTTCTTTCTTGTTCAGTTTACTGAGCATCAAGAATCATTTGTTTTCCTTGCAGTCAATCTGCTTCCCTTGCCGCCATTCGCTTCCCTTGCCGCCAGGTTCCTCTTCCGTCGGTTGGTATTTCCTTGCCGCTTTATTAAGGGTTTGGAATCCCTCCGTCATATACAGGTCACTGTCCATCTCATGTCCTCAAAAGTCGGACTCGCTTTTCTTAAATGTTCAGTTTTTCCGGGTGCATGGTACATTCCTCCCGTCGGCGGCAGAAAGACTGCCGGATCCAACCGAACAAGGAGGAGAATGGGTATGTATATGGATCAGAATCTCGTTCGAGCAGCACGCAGGGTTGACCTGGCGGAGTATC
>OMRS01000044.1 GCA_900313545.1 uncultured Eubacteriales bacterium
CGGGGCGCGGCAGCCCCTTCCCGCATGCGCCGCTTAGCCCTGTCCCTTCGCGGGAGGGGGAGAGGAAGAGGCAAGCCGCTTCCAGAGCCGGGAAAAGAGGAAGGCGAGCACCAGGAAGGTGATCAGCCAGGAGACGGGATAGGAGAGCATCAGCCAGAAGATGCTCCGGTGGGACGGGAAGACCAGCAGGATCCACAGGATGCGGAAGACGCAGGCGCCCATGAGGGAGACCAGCATGGGCAGCGTGGAATACCCGATGCCCCGCATCACGCCGGTCATGACATCCATCACGCCGCACAGGGCATACGGGCCGTTGACCGTGTAGATGCGAAGGATGCCCGCCTCGATGACCTCGGGATCCGAGGAGAACAGGGAAAGCAGTGGACGGACGAACACGCAGGAGAGGAGGCCGAGCACCACGCCGAAGAGGGTGACCCACATGAGGCAGGCGCGCAGGCTTTCGATGACCCGCCCGGGCTTTCCGGCACCCAGATTCTGTCCGGCAAAGCTGGTGATGGTCTGCTGAAAGGCATTCATGGCCTGGTAGACGAAATTGCCCAGATTGGCGGCGGCGGCGTTGGCGGCGACGACCACGGTGCCGAAGCTGTTGACGGAGGACTGGATGATCACGTTGGAAAGGGAGAAGAGCATGCTCTGGATCCCCGCGGGGACCCCGATGGAGAAGATGCGCCGGAGGATCCTGCCGTGAAAGCGCAGTTTGCCGGGACGCAGGCGGATGGGCCCGTGGGCGGTCATGAGGCTGTGGGTCACCATGGCCGCCGCCAGCGCCTGGGAGAGGATGGTGGCCAGCGCCACGCCCGCCACGCTCATCTGGAGCGGGATGACAAACAGCAGGTTCAAAAAGACATTGACCACGCCGGAAACCGTGAGAAAGTACAGGGGGCGCCGGGTATCCCCCACAGCCCTCAGAATGGCGGCGGAGAAGTTGTACAGCATCTGGGCGGGCATGCCGGCAAACAGGATGCGGACATAGAGGACGGCCAGGTCCAGCACATCCTCCGGGGAGCCCATGATCTGCAGGAGGGGACGCGCCGCGGTGATGCCGATGATCCCCAGCAGCAGTCCGCCCGTCAGGGAGAGGAGAACGGAGGTATGGACGGTGTCGCTGACCTCCCGGTCAAGGCGCGCGCCGGAGTAGCTTGCCACCATGACGTTGGCGCCGATGGACAGCCCGATGAACAGGGAGATGATCATGTTGTTGAGGGAGGACACGGATCCCACGGCGGCCAGGGCTTCCTTGCCGGAAAACTGGCCCACCACCACCGTGTCCGCCGCGTTGAAGAAGAGCTGGAGCAGGCTGGAGAAGATGATGGGGACCGCGTAGGTAAGGACATTGAGGATAACCGGCCCTTCCGTCATCGAGACCGTGCGGGGAGCGCGTCCGGGTTTTCTCATGAGAAGCCTCCAAAGACTTGTTCTGGAGATGCAGTATAGCACCTGTGTCAAATGCCGGGGAGGCCCCCCGGCGGATGTCCCCGGACGCGGGAGGTCAGCGCGCAGGCGGGCCCTGCAGCTCCAGGGGGTTGGACGGATCGCGCAGGAGCCGGAGCATGATGTCGGCAATCTCCGGATCGAACTGGCGGCCCCGGTTGTTTTCGATTTCCGAGATCGTGCGGTCCAGGGAAAGGTGGTCCCTGTACACGCGGTTGCTGTTCATGGCGTCAAAGGAATCCGCGACGCAGATGATCCTGGCGATCAGGGGAATGTCCTTTCCGGCCAGTCCCTTCGGATAGCCCTTGCCGTCATACCGTTCATGATGGTACAGCGCGCCTTCGCCCACATGGTCAAGGCTTTTGAAGCTGCTGAGGATTCCCCCGCCCCGGACGGTATGGGAGCGGATGACCGCGAATTCGCTGTCCGTCAGTCTGCCGGGCTTGCCGAGGATATTGTCCGGGACGGCGATCTTTCCGCAGTCATGAAGGAGCGCGATATAATAGATGTGCTGCAGATCCTCCCCTTCAAAGCCCATCTCCTTCGCAATGCGGCGGGTGTACTGGGCGACCCGCTGGGAGTGGCCCCTGGTATACTTGTCCTTTGCGTCGATGAATCCGACAAAGGTGAGGATGGATTCATTGATGATCACGTTGTCCCGCTCATGCTGCAGCCGGTATTTCCGGATGCGCGCGCTGATGACGGCCTGGATGACCAGCGCCAGGACCCAGATCCCCATGGCGATGACGCTGACCCAGAACAGGGGGACGCTCGTCAGCAGCCGGTTGAAGGTGTAGTCCACCTCCATCCCGGCATCCTCCATGTTCTCCCCGATGGCCGCGTAGAGGATAAAGCCGGGGGTGGTCCCCTCGCCCGGCTCGATCGGCATCTCCACCGCGTTCAGGCTGGTGCTGGGCGTGTAGATCAGGTAGTCCCCCCTGTGCAGGGGGATCAGCGCTTCACCGTCAACGGTCACGGTTTCAACGGGATAATCCGCCGGATCGTACTCCCTCAGATCGGGAATGGCGGACACCCGCTCACCGCCGTCGCGCAGCTGATGGATTTCCACGGTGCCGTTCCATCCGGAAAGCAGAAAGACCGGCGTGTCAAAGGTCAGGCGGAAGGAGAAGGTCTTCACCTCGTCGCGGGTGTTGTTGGAGAAGGTAAAGTCATAGGTGTAGGCCTGATAGTTGTGCTCGGTCAGCCCTCGTTGTTCAGATCGAACGCCTTGGTCCAGGTGCTGCTTCTTGCCGCGGCGTTGACGGTAAAGCGGCCGTCTTTGGCATCTTCCGGGGCGAACAGTGATGAGGAATCAAACACCGCATGACGGATGGCGTGGTTGTAGGCCCTGGTGTTCAGGATGCTCAGGGCAAACACGAAAAGGATGACGGCCAGGGAGAGGACATACCCGATCAGGGCTTTCTTTGTACAGAAATTCTTCATCCTGTCTCCTCAAAGCCTGTTGTCTGGAGATGCCTTGCGCACGGTGCCGAAAGCTTTCGC
>OMRS01000354.1 GCA_900313545.1 uncultured Eubacteriales bacterium
AATTGCAAAAGGGCACCTGCGTAAAGCAAGATGCCCTCAAGTGGAGATCTCAATTTCAGAAAGAACTGCCCTTCATCAGGCCTGTCCCTCCTGAAAGCGGAACGTTGTTCAGTCGATGATGGAAACCGGCTTCGCACCATAGTCCTGATAGGCTTCCACGTCCAGATTGTTCATCTGGACATAGTTCAGAACTGCCGCGCGCTGGAACTGCGGAAGGAAGCTGTCCTCCGCCGCTCCGGAAGAACGGAAATAATCCGCTTCAAGCGCCGCATCTCCGTTGGCAAATTTCTTGATGCTTGCGTCAAAACCGTCTCCTTCTTCCGCAAGCTCCAGAGAGGTCACATTCCATTTGCCATCATTCTTTTTCAGCTTCATGACTCCGGGATTTTCGCCGCAGGCACCAGTCTTCATGATCTTTCCGTCCAGGGTATAGGTGAAAATCCAGAAGTTCCCGTACACGGTGGCCTCGGTCTCATCTGCGTTCACTTCAGTTTTCAGAATGATGGGCGTGGGAATCAGTACACCGCCTTCTTCCGCGGTAAAGCCAAAATCGGTTTCCATCATATAGTTCGTAACTGCTCGCTCCAGCGATTCCTCCTCCGTGAAGGGATTTGTAAAAGGGGGCAGCGCTATGCTCTGGGCAACCGTAATAGCCAGCCCAAGTGTGAGGGTCAGGGTCATAAGGATGATTGCCAGTTTTTTCATCGTCGTTCTCTCCTTGTCAATTTGATGATGTTCATGCGTCTGTCAGGAAACGCTGTGGAGTTCTCTGCTTTCCTGCGCACAAAGGTTTGTAATAGTATAACATTCAAAAAAAACATCGTCAACCTGTCCATCCACCCGAAAATAAGCTGCCACCTCCACCTCCTGATCCCGGTGCATTCGTTCATCGCGTGCATGGGCACATTGTGCAGGTTCGTCTGCCTGGATGAGGTGTTCTTGCTCACTACTTCCTAATCTCCGAAAACCGTGTTCCCTCTGCTTCATACTTTTTATGAACAAGAGCATTTTCAGGCAGGGACCCGGGAAAGATTGAATTCTTTCCGGACCAGGCCTATAATCGGGAAGACATCCCTTGAAAACCCGTCTCCGATTTCGCCTTCGCACACATACGGAGGTCTGCCGATATGCGCCTTCCATGTCTGTGGGAGCAAACCATCTGTTTCCATTTGTTCTCAATTTCATTTCGGCTGAGATTATCGCCGAAAAATGCTTTGACGGAAACTTCATCCGGTGGAGAAGGATATGAACACCCATACTACGCTGCGCAGGCAGATTCCTGTCTGCATTCTCCTGATCCTTTTGATCATGGGGATCTCGTTCTCTTTCAGGTTCATGGTCAAGGAAGCCGTCAACACCCGGCTGGGCGAATCCTGTCTCGATCCCGATACCGGCTTGCCCTATCTGACGGAGATGGATTCCTATTTCCACCTGAGGATGACACGGAACATCGAACAGAATGGCCATCCCGGGGACTCCCTTAGAGACGGGAAGCCCTGGGACTCCCTTCGCTATGCTCCCAGCGGAATTGCTGTCAAAGACCATTCTCCCCTTCTAACCGGGATCGCTGTTTCTGTCCACAAGGTTCTTCGTATCTTTGTTCCGGTCACCCTCGACCAGGTTGTCTACTGGCTTGGCGCTGTCCTTTCTGTCCTGGTCGTCATTCCCGTCTTTCTTCTTGTCTTCCATCTGGGAGGAACGGTTGCCGCCTTCACAGCCTCGGTCCTCGCATCTATCAACTACGGGTACTTCGTCCACACGGGTCCAGGCTTTTATGACACGGACTGCATCATTCTCTGGACCTCCTGCAGTCTGTTCTGTTTTGCCATTCTGTTCTTGCACACCTTCAAATCCGCTCCCGCCGGACAGGAGCAGGCCGCCTTTCCGGCATCCCGCATCATCACCGGAGTCCTGTTGGCGGGCAGTATACTGATACTGCCCGCCTCCTGGCGCGTTTATTACCTGTTTACGGGAATCCTCGCCGCATCTCTCCTTCTGTTTGTCCTTCTCCAATGCCTATTTGCCGGAAAGGATGCAAGAAAGGATGCTCTGAAGAAATCCATTCCCCATCTGGTTTTGTCCGCCTTCCTTCTCCTTGCCGTTCTTATCGCCACTCCAAATCTGATTTCAGATATCATCAATATGCTGAAAGTCCTCTTTTCCAGCAGGAACGGTAGGATTTTTCCAAACGCCTATGTATCAGTCGCCGAGCTGCAGAAACCTTCCCTCATTGCCGGGGGACTGACAGGCCTGTTCCAGATGCGCGTACTCTCCGGATCCACAGTCGGCATCATCAATGCCGTCGGAAGCATTGTGCCATTTCTGGGGGCTGTGGCTATGTCTGTGATTCTGATTCTCCGGATTACCCGCAGAAACCTGCAGTTTGAATCCATTCTCCTGCTGGTGTGGTTCCTGGTGACGGCGGTCCTGGCCTTCCGCAGCTGGCGGTTCATCATGCTTTTTGCTGTTCCCGTCGCCATTCTCGCCGGATTGATGACTGGGACCCTCCATACCCTGATGCGGGATCACCGGATGATGGATTACCGTATCTTTTCCGGCATGATCACCCTCCTCATGATCTTCCCTGCCCTCTACGGCGCAGCCCGTTCCTCTGAGGATTCCCTGCCGGTGGTGAACCGTCCCCTTCACGACTCTCTGACCTATATCCGGGAAAATACGCCCGAAAACACGATTCTGGCCGGATGGTGGGATTATGGCTATTTCTTCGAGGAGAAAGCCGGACGACGTACGCTCTTTGACGGCGGTTCGCAAACCGGCCAGAGAGCATTCTGGGTTTCCAAGGCGCTGTCCACCACAGACGAACAGCTCTCCTTCCATATCCTGCACATGCTGGCAGGGTCCGGAGATGAGGGAACCGACAGGATGCTTGAGGTATTTGGAAAAAGCAGGGATACACTGAACCTGATGGAAGAGCTCCTTTCTGCCGGAAAGGACGACGCGGTTGCAACGCTTCTTCAGCGGGGAATTTCAAATGAGGAGGCGGAATCGCTTTCCAGACTCCTGTTTCCACAGAATTGTGATCCTGTCATCTGCCTGCTCACTCCGGGAATGGCAAACATTGCGGGATGGTTTGGCATCTTTGGATATGAAGGAAATGAGCGGTACTCCCCGGGGAGCTATGCGGTTATCTTTGACTGGACCGAAACCCGGGAGACCTATGGCAGGTCTGTCTGGCACACCGTGGTCAACGGTCATCCCATCGAACTCAACATGGAACATACCGGGGAGTCCTGCATAGCCTGGACGGCTTTCTCCAGAGGTTTTTCCTCCGTCCAGCCCCTTCCGGTTGAGCGGGTCATTGAAAAAAAAGACGGGCAGATCGTCGAATATCCCATGATAAACATTGCAGATGCTTCCGGTTCATTGTATACTTTTCTTGTGGACTTGGATTCTCCAAACCCCCGAGGTGCGCTCATGACCACCCTCGTCGCAGATTCCGTATTTGGCCGTCTGGCCTTTCTGGGAGGAGCTGGAATGGTCCACTTTCATCCTGTCACGTCTCCCGGAAGCGCAGGGGTTTTCCGGCTGGAATAACCGAAGGATTCCCATTGTTGTGCCGGAGGATCCCCTGAATAGCGTCTGCGCTGTTTTCCGGCTTCTGGCTTCCCCTGATACATCTCAGTAGAAAGGATATCTATGAGAAAAAGAAGACGTCTGGTCAGGGCGACAAGGCTGCTTCTGGCCATGTACCTGCTGATCTGGTGCATGACCTTTACCGTCTGCTCCTCTGCCACTTCCATGGACACCAGGAACAACGAAATCTATGTTGACGGAGAGACTCTCACCTTGTATGGCAATCCTCTTGTCATCAACAGCGGCGGAGAGTACTCGCAAAACACCAACTATATCGCCGTTGGCCAACCGTTGAGACTGTATGATGAGGAGGAGAATCCGCCACAGGCTGCCATCTTCCTGGGAAGCGATCAGCTGTTTACCTCAAACAACCAGACCGTCAATCATGCCTACGTGATCAATTACGGCAACCGCACGCTGGACAACGTCACGGTTGTTTTTTCCGGCGGCACGTTTGGCTCCCCTGATTCATCGCAACTTAGTCAGGGCCTCATCTACAACTCCACTTTTTCAAACAACACTGCCGCAAACGGCGGTGCGATCTACATTTCTGATTCCCAAATTCTCCAGTCTTCCCAGTATATTGGCGACAGCAGGTTCATCTACCAGCGCCCGGATCAGCTGTTCCTGAACATCACATACAACAATGCCTATGGCCA
>OMRS01000359.1 GCA_900313545.1 uncultured Eubacteriales bacterium
CAATTCTCGAGGGGTGCCGTTCCGGTTTCCCTGAAAGCAGGAAATCTGTAAAGAGAACAGGCCGGTGCTTTTTGAGATGCCGCTTCCGCATTCGCCCATACCAGCCGGTCTGGTCCTGATGGAATGTGAGACGCTTCCTGTTCCGGGCCGTCATGCTGTTCACCGGCACCGCACGCATTCCTGTATCTCCCCGGAAAAAGCACCCTCTACCCCCTGCGGTCCCGCCCGGATGGCGATGCCAGGATTTTCACAGCAGGAACTGATCGAATCCGGTTGTTTCCAGAATCTCCCGAACCGCTTCACTGACACCCGTCATGCTGAACCGGCTCTTATCCTCCAGCGACTTGTACATCATCAGCAGAACGCGCAGACCCGCAGATGACACATAGGACATCCGGCTCACATCTATGTTGATTTCCCTGATTCCGCCGCCTGCCTCCTGAAACTTCTTCAACAGCTCCGGAGCAGTGATGGTATCCATTCTTCCCTGGACAGACGCGGTAAACACCCCGTCAGCACAGCCTGATTCAACGGCAAAGGGAAGGTCTTTATCAATCGCCCTCTCCGTTTTCTTCTCTGCGGTCATCGTGAAGATATCCATCACTTTATACGCTTCACGAAGTTCCCCCATCAGGTCCGCATCAACTCCGGGGATATCCGGAACATATCGTTCAACGCTTTCCGTTTTCACATTGAATCCCTGTTCATTCAGGAACCGCTTTGCGCCGTCAGTTCCATGCAGGAAAAAACTGTTTTTCTGGAAATCCACGTCAGCAATGTTCTGGGCTTTACCCTGTATCCGGGATGCAAATGCCGCGGCATCCTTTTTCAAAACGGTTGCAAACGTCAGGGTGTAAATCCGGAGAATGGAGCTGTCCGCTGTGATCCAGCAGCCACCATATTCAGACAGAAGGCGGTGTATTGCCTGGCACAGACTGATCATCTCCGACTCGGAAAAATACCCGAGAAGGCCTTCAGTAACAATGCACAGCTCTCCTTTTGCATCCCCCAGCGCATCCTTCATCGACTGATAATTTGTAGCATCGACAGCATGGTACCCGGCGAGAGCACGCTGCTTTTCAGTCATGGTTTTCTCCGCTGCCGGCTTCATCGCGTCAATCACAATGGGAAGGTCAAATCCATAGTACTTCCTCCCCGCATCAGCCATTTTAAAGCCACGGGGAGAATAGCCCGAAGGAAGATCGACAATATTGGGCTTCCCGCTTTCGAGCGAGGCCTGATTATGGATTTCATAGCGCGCCTTCTGTGCGATCTTATAGCATTTTTTCATCTCTTCAGGCGTATAGGTGGCTGCTTTTCGCATCTCTGCCATATCAAGATATGGAAGCAGGGCGATCGCATCCCTGTCCCCCGCCCCCGCCAGCATCAGTACGGTTCCCTTTGCCGTTGTGTAGATTGGATTGACAATCTGCTGTAATTCCTTCATTTCCATCGGTATTTCCTCCTGTTGTCAATTCTGTTCTGATTCCCCGCTCCTCCGGTTCTGCAGGAATCGTCTGGTTATCCCTGTTTTCCGCACATACCGGCCGGTCTCCGTGCACATGACCGCGCTGCCGGTATTCTCCTCTTCTCCCTGGATCCCCATCATGACGCCGCCGTCCCGCACATTGCGTCACCGGCCGGCGCAGCCATGCACTGCGGCCTGACGGGGGCTGAGCCGGAAGCCTGCTCCCCAAACGCATCCTGTAAAATGACGCGCTTACGGACCACATCTTCGCCGCATTTCCTTCATTTCCATGTTCCCAAAGGATTCTGAGCAGATCCTCCGGTCCCGGCCGCACCGCAGCCGCATCGCCCGGATGGATAAAGCAACCCTGAACGCCTGATGAATGTGACAAAACAGGAGTCGGACGTTTACCTGGTGGGGTTCGGCGGGCAGCTGTTCTTCGAATATGGGTGCCGGCCTGAACCCCGCAAATCCGCGCCCCGGCTGGTCCCGGAGCTGGAGCAGGGATGGCCGGCACCGGCGTCAGTTTTGACAGGGATGAAGCAGGGGCAGTTTACGCTCCGGTAAGCCGCCCCCGCGAAGACCATTATTTCAGCTTTTTGCCGGCGTAATAGGCCTCCTGCGGCAGGACGTGGGAAAGGCCTTCCTTCTCCGCCGTCAGCAGATCCTTGTCAAACACCAGGAAGTCCGCGTCCTTGCCCGCTTCGATGGAGCCCTTGCGGTTTTCAATGCCGAGCTGCTTCGCGCCGTTAATCGTATATCCCAGCAGCATTTCTTCGATTCCCATTCTCTCATCCTCAGGCGGGAATATATAATCGAATAGCTCTACC
>OMRS01000340.1 GCA_900313545.1 uncultured Eubacteriales bacterium
CATATTCACGCTGTCCCCGCTTTCATGAAGAAAGCTGCCGATCAGTGTTTTTCCAAAGTTTGTCAGAATGCATGCACCTGTGACAAACAGGAGTCCCGTCAGCCAGAGCTTGAAGCGGAAGGTATCCCGGACCCCCTTCTCATCCCCCCTGCCATAGTACTGTGCCGTAAAGATGCCTGCTCCGGACAGTCCACCAAAGACACAAAGCTGAAAAACAAAAAGCAACTGGTTGACGATGGATACGCCGGTCATGGACTCCGTACCCACGGCACCCACCATGATATTGTCCAGCAGGGATACAAGATTCGTGATCCCGCTTTGCAGCATGATCGGCAGGGCAATTCTCAGAAGCCTCTGGTAAAACCTTCGGTCCCCGATCCATCGGCCGCTCCGGATTCTCTGCATACTCGCCTCCTTCTCCCCTCGGGCGCAGAAAAAGGATGTTTTCAAAACATCCTCTTGTGATTTTTTCCTGATATATCGCTGTTGCAGCAGACCCACCCTCAGGCCTTTCAGGCAGGATGGGAAAGCGAATTGTGGTCAGCGACACGGCGTCATTCAGCCACTTTGAGTCTGTGTCCCTTGTGGATGAATCAGAATCCGTCCCGGCTTTGAACTATTTCCCTTGTTTCTGCCGCAAAGGAGCGCATCGTCTTTGCTGTTGATTGGCAGCAGGGCTTTATCTGATGCAACATCCCGCCTGAATACGAACAGACAAACCTGCCTCCGTGTCTCCGACTTGCAGCCGATGCGGCCGATACAGGTATGCATCTCACGCAGGACAGCCTGTCCAGGAAGCGTGAACACCAGATGGATGTCATCCCTGCTGTCATGCTCAAACGGATCCTTATCCGGTGTGCAGGAGATGCCGAAAAGGCGCCTTCAAGGAATATTCTCCTTCCCTGTTTCCCGTGACCTGACTGCCCTGTCTTCGCCAAAGCGTGCCTCCAAATGCCGGAAACGGAAGTCCCCTTTGACGGAGGGCTTGTCAGGATTTCCTGCGGATCAGAAATGCTTTACGGGAGAAAGCGAAGGGTCTGGCCGTCTGAAGTAAATGTCATTACGCCGTTGTCTGCTGTGGAAGCCACCTGTATCCCCTCCTGAATCAGACGGATGCTGACACTGCCTGCCGCTTTTTCCGCCGTGGTGACGGCATATTCCGGCTCCACAGCCCGGATAAAGTCTCTGGAAGACCCCTCTTCTCCGCCTCCCAGGCTGCAGATCAGCAGGCTTGCCGGCAGGTTTCGGACATTTTCACGCACCAGCTCTGTTTCTCCCCCCTGGGTAATGCCCCCGGCCAGAAGGACACTGACCTGGCCATAGTCCACCCTCAGGGAAAGGGAATCATCCCGCTCGTCGCGGTGGGAGGTCCAGACAGGTCCCACAAAGGACACCCGGCCCCTGCCCAGATTAAAGGTGGTGCCGGGCCTGGGAACCACTTTCTGCAGATCCCTCACCTTGTCCGCCGCCTGCAGCATGGCGTTGTAGCGCTCATCCTTGACCACGGAGTCCTGGTAAAACAGGTACCGGGGCTTCATAAACCCGATCACATCCTTCATTCCGCCCAGATACCCGGCTCCCGTGCCGTCCGCCACCAGCGCATCCAGATGATTGACCCCGCACAGAAGCAGCTGCCCGCAGGTCAGCAGTCCGTTATCCCCGGTACCTGCGAGCAGGGTATAGCCGTCACAGCATACCAGGACCGCCTCCCCGCTTCCTGCCCTCAGGATTTTGACGCTCAGTCCACGGCTTTCAAGCCCATATGCCCATTCCAGCTTTGGCATCTGAAAGGGAAGACCGGACAGATTAATCTGGGGCAGCTTCAGGTTCTGAAGATTCAGCTGGGTCAGGTCCGGCATATGCAGATTCTGCGTGCTGAAGGCCGGTTTTCCCGTCACCGGGTCATTCACAATCAACCCGGTCATGGTAGCCAGGACAAAGAGCAGCGCCGCCAGTCCGAGCAGCACCACCAGCCTGGGCAGGCATCCTGTCAGACATCCCCGTCTGCGCCGTTTGACATTTGAATTGCGGCCCACTCTGCTTTCCTCCCGTCATGATCAGAAATAATCCGAGAAATAGGGCTGTTCGTTGGGAATGATGTCCTCCAGGATACGCACGGCCTCATCCCCTGCCTCCAGCTTCTCCACTCTCCGAAGGTATGCGGGGCGCCGGTAGCCAAGGAACATGGTGGCCAGCGTCTGAATATTGCATCGCACCAGTTCCCCTTCGCGGCTGTCCCGCTTCAGGATGGTCCGGCCCTTTTCGTCCCATGTCAGGGAAAAATGCCCGCTGTTGCATTCCATGACGGGATCCGTAATCTCAAAGTGAAGATCATCATGAATGGAGATGATATCAAAAGGATAGCTGCGAATGAAGCCCTCAAAATCCACGATTCTGGCCATCATGCAGGGTCGGATTTCCTCCTGAATCTCGCTGTCTTCCAGAAGAAAGGCCATGGGTTCATTTGTATAGTTGTACCCCACCACTTTGTCGATCATCGAAAAGTGCGCGGAGATATAATTCCACAGACCGTGTCTCGCTTCCTGCGTGATGGTCACCATTTCCTTGATGCGGAACACATCGTTGGAGATATAGTACACCAGATACCCGGTGGGTTCCTCTTCCGCGTCATAGTACACCGCCACCAGGATATCATCCGCCTCCCAGCGCCAGTATTCCTCCCACTCCAGTTCATTGCGTTTGAGGGCCCCGTGGCGCATCCGCGTAAAGCGGTCATGAACCCGGTGCAGGTCTTCACTCTCCGTGTCCACCCGTTCCACCATGCCCTCCACCTGCCGAACCCGGGGGAGCTGGCTGTCCTTGATGGTAAAGGTCATTTTGTCGGTGACGATCTCCCAGCCTTTCCTGCGGTAAAAGGGGATGGCGTAGGGATACAGCATGGAAATGCACTGATGGTTCTCCATCATGTTCTGCAGCGCCACCTTCACCAGCCGGCTCATCAGACCATGCCCCGCATACTCGGGATAGGTCGCCACGCCGGTCACGCCTCCCATGGGATACATGGTGCCAAAGACATTCATCTGCATGGGATAAATGCTGATCTGGCTGGCCAGCTTTTCCCCGTCGAAGAATCCGAAGGACTCCGTTTTCTTGAGCACCGGTTTTTTGGAACGCTCCATCTCCTTGCGGTTCCATCCCAGCGCCTTGAGTTCACTGTCCGTCACCTGGAACGCATACCTCAGCAGCGCATTGTACTGCGCTGTGTCATCGGTGGTGAGCTTTCTCATCACCACCCGTTCCTCCAGTTTTCGTTTGCTTTTCATCAGATGGCGTCAGATACGCCCTTCACCTCCATAGCCTCCGAAGCAAACTGGTCCCTCTGCACCTGGTAGACATAGCCGCACCGGCGCATCCGGCGCACCAGGGCATCCGCTTCCATGCAGATCCCGTAACGGCGCTGCAGCCTTCCTGCCAGCCGCCCGAGTCCCGGATTGTCTTCCATGCAGCGTTCCAGCAGATCCGCCGTCTTCAGCCCGCCCCAGCGGAAAAAGCATTCTTCTCCGACGGAAACCACGGGCAGCCCCTGATGCAGGAGCAGCAGCGCCCTGACATACGTGCCGCACTTTTCAGGATCCAGGCCCGCCTCCCGGCAGACCCTGGCCGCGGTAAAGATTCCCCGCTGCCGCTCCGCCTGGCGCAGTACCCGGTTTGCCCATTGCTGCGGCAGATGAGCTTTCCTGGCGCTTTCAAACACACCGGGGGCAGTCTCCACCAAATTCCCGTTTCTGCGCAGGATATGGAGTTCCTCCCAGAATTCCGCCGTGGCCGTAATCTCCGGCGGGAATGTGCTCAGCATGAAGCGGTCCTTTTCCCTGAGGCTTTTCGAAATCCATTCATTGAGACTGCCGCAGTCTCTCCTGAGAGCAAATTCCGGCCAGGCCCGGTACCCGATCTCAACCAGATCCGCCGGGCCCATGGGCATCCCCAGGTTGTTTTCTGAAAGCCGGAGGATCTGATCCCGGGTATACATGACCCCGGTAAACAGTTCGCACAGTTTTGCATGCTCCCTGGCCTGTATCAGCGGAGAGACATGCCGCCCCCGCGGCCGGTCCGTCTGTCCGTACAGCGCTTCAAAATTGCTCAGAACGGTGGCATTCAGGCCGTATTCCCGATCGCAGAAATCCAGCACGTCCTGCCTCGTGCAGGGGGCCAGGCAGGCGATGACCTCCTGGACCTGACGCACGCGGTTGACTTCGCCCATCCGCATAAGCGGGTTTCGGCCCAGGGCCATTTCTCCCTGAAGTTCCACCTTTCCAAACTCCACCGCGGTACGGGGGGCCACCCGTCGCAGCACCTGATGCAGTTCCGCCGGATTTTCAAGACCATAGCGGCGCATCATGTCGGGATGCGCACGGAAAAAATAGGCGGCCCCCATCTCACAGTCGTGATAACGGAACAGGTGAAGGCTGCGTAGCAGCTCGGAAAAATCCTGTTCAAAATCATAATACCGGCAGTCATCGTCCACTCCGTAGAGTGCAGGCAGGATGCCTGCAACCAGCGCGGAGCGCACGCTGTCCACATCCTCCCCGTCCTCCTGCGCCAGATCCAGCTTTCTGCGAAGCCTCCTCAGCCGGATGCACAGTTCCCGGGTTTTGATGCGCTCTTCCCTGCTGCTCTCCAGCAGGAACCTGAGCAGGCCCACCCTGCTCAGGCCCACCTCAATCCCTCCGGAAAAGCGCTTTTCCGGCAGGACGCAGGACAGCAGCCGTTCCCGCAGGGTATCCGGCATGCCGGTATCCATGCGCATGTCCGCCGGATCCGCCCCCCGGGGCTTTTTGAGCAGACGCAGGTACCGTCCCCTCATCCCCGGGAATACCGTTTCCAGCGTCTCCCCCCGCAGGGCATATCCGTCCAGCAGGGGCAGCAGCCGCTTTTCCCATGTATCCGGCAGGGCTTTGGCCATCTGCCGGAGCCGGGCTTTCCCGGGGCCTTCCTCTCCTGTGGTCAGATACCTCATCAGTTCCGGAGGTATGCTGTCCTCCGGAAGCTCCGACAGGGAAGGAATTCCCGTCTCCACCACCCCGTCCCGGATTGTGGCTCCCATCTCCCTGAGCGCCTGGCGAAGCTCCTTTTCCGGGCACAGGCCCATCAGGGCACCGGACAGTCCCGGAACGGTCAGCAGCCGCACGTCCATCTCCCTTCGGAGCCAGTCGCGAAGCAGTTCCCGGGCACAGGGGGTGTCCATCAGCCACATGGCTCCCTCCCGCGCACTGCTGCAGCCGGCGGACAGCATGGCCGCTCCCAGCTTTCGGGACCAGGGTTCCAGGTCCAGGCCCAGCTGACGGAAAAACGCCACCAGGCTCTCCACCGTCTCCTCGTCCACCTCGGCATCCCTGGAGGAAATGACAATTCCCATCCGCTGGTCCAGAGGCAGCATGGGCGGCAGACCCTGCAGCTGTTCATACCAGACCTCGTCGCCGTCCGCCAGGGCCCTGAGGATGGAGCGGGCTTCCCCGGATCCGGCGCTGACCCTCAGATGCAGATCATGCGGTCCGAAAAGGTCTATGGGAAGGTTTTCCTCATCTTCCGGGAATTCAAGAAGCCTGCGCACCTGGAGGCGGCGCCTCAGAATGCTGACCAGCTCCCGGGCACGCCGTTTGCCGGTCTCCCGGCTTTCCAGCTCTTCCGCGGCGGGAATTTCTCCCTTCGCCAGCCACACCGCCAGGCTCCGCCTTTCCCGGAGGGACAATTCCTCTCCCCAGTCATCCGGGCCTTCCTCACCGTTTATCTCGCTCAGCACGTCCACCTGCCAGACAATGCCGGCCAGGGGCGCATTCCGGCGAAGCTCGCGCGCCCTGTCCCGCAGGGCGTACAGTTCCTCTCTCTGTTTTTCACCAAAGCCTGAAAGGCCGGCCAGATGAAGGCTGTTTTCCGAAAAGGACACCAGCTTCGAGAGGGTGGTGACCCCCTCCCTCCGCAGCAGGGCGCGCATTCTGCCGGACATCTCCAGCTGCTCCACGGACCACGTCTCCGGCATGGCGTCTCCTCCTTCCCGGTTCACCTTTCTGTCGTCACACGCATTTCTCCATCGGGCCGGATCTCCAGCACCACCGTCCCCTGCATCCGGGTCAGATAGACCCGGGACACCCCGGCATCCAGCAGGTTCTGCCAGACATCCTCCATGGGATACTCCCGCTGCTCATCCTTCCCGCAGGAGACCACCGCAATCTCCGGGGACACCGCCTGGACAAATCCATAGCTGCTGGCGGTATCGCTGCCATGGTGGCCGACCTTGAGGACATCCGCCCGCAGCGGAAGCTGTTCCCTGAAGGCCAGCATGTCCTCTTCGGAACGCACCTGCGCATCCCCCGTAAACAGCACCCGCCGCCCGGCCACCTCCATCATGAGCACGATGGACCAGTCGTTGGCCAGCGGATAGGCCACGGGATGAGGGGCCATCACCGTAAAGACGGCGCAGCCCAGGGAGAACCTGTCCCCGGGGCCAGGATAGACCCTGGAGATGGCATATTCCTCCAGATGCTGCGCCACCCTGCCGTAGATGGCCGTGGTCGTCTCAACAGGAGGCAGCAGACAGCTCCCCACCGGCAGGCTTTCCATGAGGTACGCCGCGCCCCCGATGTGGTCCGCGTGAGGATGGGTCAGCACCAGCCATTCCAGCTGCGTCACGCCCTGCTCACGCACATAGGCCGTCACCTGCCGTGCGGTTTTCCGGTCACCGGTATCGATCATCATGGCCCTGCGAATGCCGCCGGACTCCTCCAGAATCAGGATGGCGTCCGCCTGCCCCACATCCAGGAAATGGACCTGAACCCCCTCCGCCAGGGCTATGGAACACAGCAGCAGTGCCAGCAGAACAAGCACTGCCGGAAG
>OMRS01000064.1 GCA_900313545.1 uncultured Eubacteriales bacterium
TCCACCGGTTCCTGTTCAATATCCGCCCGGATCATCGCCAGCAGGTCCTCCACCGGCGCCTCATCCAGCGTGATTTCAGGCACCGCGCTGACGCCCTCGCGGGCGGTTTTGCGCAGTTCCAGATAGCATTCAAGAAAGTTGCCCTTCTTGCCGATGGCAAAAAGGGGCGCCAGCATGGACGAGGTTTCCGCCTGCATCCGAAGGTCAGCGGCATTGAGGACATACTGGGTCCCCTGCCACTCCAGGGTCACGGAAAACTCCTCCATGGCCTGCAGCGCCGCCCGCTCCAGCAGGTTTTCCGCCTCCGCATAGGTCAGCCCTCCCAGAGGGGTCTGGCCGATCCGGATGCCCTCGGCGAAGCGGTCCGCGTTTTTCCGGACCTGGTGGCTGATCACGATCAGGCCCGTCGAAACGGCCACCGCAAGCAGAAAAAAAGCGATGCCAAACGCCACCGCCCCCACCGCCCTGCGCCGTTTCCGGGCTCCCTTTCTGCGGCGCTGCCCGCCGCGTTGTCTTTCAGGCATTCCGTTCTCCTGTCGCGCGTGTCAGGCGCGCCTGCAGCGCGAGGGAATCCGCCTCCCGACCGCTCCAGCGCTGCCACTGGCTCCCCAGGACCTCGCCGGACCCTTCCTGGCCGTGATAGTCGCTTCCTCCTGTGACCAGCAGAGCGTGACCCGCCGCGATTCGCAAAAGCCCCGGCACGTGCTGATTGCCGGTGCTGGGATGATAGACTTCCAGGCCCTCCAGGCCCGCCTCATGCCAGAAGGCCACCAGGGATTCCAGGTGGCCCATCGAAAAGCCCATGCGCATGGGATGGGCCAGGATGCTGACCCCGCCGGCACGGCGGATCAGCTCCACCGCCCCGGTCACCGTAAACTCCTCATAGGGCACGAAGGCCGGACGGCCCTCCCGCAGATAGCGGTCAAAGGCTTCCCGGAGGCTGCGGCAAAAGCCGCCTGCCATCAGGGCGCGTGCCACATGCATGCGCCCCGGCATCCTTCCTGCGCTCTCCAGAACGGTCGCCGCCTCCAGCGGCACCCCAAGGCTGTGCAGGCGGGTGCACATTTCCTCCACGCGCCGCACGCGCTCCTGCGCCCGCCTTCGGGTGTAGGCGGCCACCTCCTCCGACGACTCATCGATCCCCAGACCCAGCACATGCACCGTGGAGGGGATCCTGCAGCTGAGCTCCATGCCGGAAATCAGCCGGATCCCCGCGCGCCGGGCGGCATCCCGGGCTTCGGGCACGCCCCCGGCCGTGTCGTGGTCCGTCAGGGCCAGGGTCGTGACTCCGGCCTCCCGGGCAAGGTGCACCAGCTCCGACGGGGTAAAGACCCCGTCGCTTGCGGAGGAGTGCGCATGCAGCTCCCAAACCTCAGCCAAGGGGCTCCTCCGGCAGCTGTCCGTTCGGTTGTCCGTTCAGCTGTCCGTTCATGAAGGCTTCAAATTCGGTGCGGTTCAGGGTTTCCTTTTCAATCAGCAGTGCGGAAAGACCGTCAAGGCGTTCCCTGTTGCGCTCCAGCAGCTCCGTGGCCCGGCGCATGGCCTCATTCATCTTCTCCTGGACCTCCCGGTCAACGCGGGCGGCCAGTTCCTCCGAGTAGCTGCGTCCCTGCTGCCCGTACTCCATGGCCACAAAGACTTCGCTCTGCTGTCCGCCCAGGAAGATGGGCCCCATGTCGTCGCTCATGCCGTACTGGGTAACCATCCGCCGGCAGATCTCCGTGGCCTTCTGCAGGTCAGACCCGGCACCGGTGCTGACTTCGCCCCGCACCAGCTTCTCCGCGGCATAGCCGCCCAGGGCCATGGCCACAAAGTCCAGCAGCTGCGTCCGGGTGGTGAAGTCGCTCTCCCGGTCCGGCAGCATCAGGGTATGCCCGCCGCTGCCCCCGCGGGGCATGATGGTGACCAGGTGCACCTTGTCGCACCCGGGCAGCAGTTCGCCCACGATGGCATGTCCCGCCTCATGGCAGGCCACCAGCCTGCGGTCTTCCTCCGTCACCTGGTGGCTCTTCTTCTCCGGGCCGATCTGGATGCGCTCGATGGCATCGTTCATGTGCCGGCTGTGGATGCGGGTGCACCCTTCCCTGGCGCACAGGATGGCCGCCTCGTTCATGATGTTTTCCAGGTCCGCGCCGGAGGAATAGGGGGTCCTTTTGGCCACCACGCTCAGGTCCACATCGTCATCCAGCGGCTTCTCCCTGGCGTGCACCCGGAGGATGGCCTCCCGTCCCCGGACGTCCGGATAGCCCACGGTGATCTGCCGGTCAAAGCGCCCTGGGCGCAGCAGGGCCGGGTCCAGGATATCCTTGCGGTTGGTGGCCGCAAGGACGATGACGCCCTCATTGGCGGCAAAGCCGTCCATTTCCACAAGCAGCTGGTTGAGGGTCTGCTCCCGTTCGTCATGGCCGCCGCCCAGGCCCGCGCCCCTGCGCCGGCCCACGGCGTCGATCTCGTCGATAAACACGATGCAGGGCATGCGCCGCTTGGCCTGCTCAAACAGGTCGCGGACGCGGCTGGCGCCCACGCCCACAAACATCTCCACAAAATCGGAGCCGGAGATGCTCATGAAGGGGACCTTCGCCTCGCCGGCCACCGCGCGGGCCAGCAGCGTCTTTCCGGTGCCCGGAGGACCCACCAGCAGCACGCCCTTGGGGATGCGCGCCCCCACTTCCGTAAAGCGCCGGGGGTCCCGCAGGAACTGCACCAGCTCCTGCATTTCCTCCTTCTCCTCTTCGGCGCCGGCCACATCCGCAAAGGTCACAGGATTGCCCTCCGGCTCAAAGAGCCGGGCGGGACTGTGGCCAAAGTTCATCATGCGGCTGCCGCCCCCCTGCTGGCGCATCATGACGGCCCACAGCAGCACCATGCCGCCGGTCATGATCAGGTAGGGCAGGATCTGCAGGAGAATGGATGCCTGTCCCGGGGCCAGATAGTTGAGGACAAAGGGCAGATCCAGCTCCGTCACCTGCTCCAGGGGAACCTTGCGGCGCGCGGCCTCAAGCTGACGGCAGGTGATGACAAAATCCTGGGAAACCGTCGCCCGGTAGTCATAGCTGCTGCTGGAGAGCTCCCGCAGGGGCAGGGTGCTGTTCCTGGCATGCGCATAGGCGGTGTTGCCCTGCAGGGACACCGCGTCCACCACGCCCTTGTCCAGATAGGAAAACAGGGTCCGGCTGTCCACCTCGGTTCCCCGCCGGGAGCCAAAGAGGGTGGCCGTCAGCCCCTGGGCCAGGATGAACACCCCCAGCACCAGCATCACGGGGAACAGGACTCCCCGGTTCATATTCTTCAAATTGGTTTTTCCTCCACGCTTTGTTTACTTGGAATAAATTTCCGGACGCAGAATGCCGATTTCCGGCAGGTTCCGGTACTTCTGGGCATAGTCCAGCCCGTATCCCACCACGAAGGCATCGGGGATTTCAAACCCCACGTACTTCACGTTCACCGGGACCTTGTGCGCGGTGGGCTTGTCCATGAGGCTGATGATGGAGACATCCGTGGCCCCTTTTTCCCTCAGGTATTCATCGAGGAACTGCATGGTCAGCCCGCTGTCCACAATATCCTCCACCACCAGGACCTGCTTTCCCTTCGGGCTGTATTCAAGGTCCTTGTTCACATGGATGATGCCGCTGGTGGTGGTGCTTTTGCCATAGCTGCTCAGCTGCATGAAATCCAGCACCACGGGCAGGTCGATTTCCCGGATCAGGTCGGTAAAGAAGACCACCGAGCCCTTGAGGATGCAGACGGCCAGGATCTCCCCCTTTCCCTCAAAGTCACGGGTGATCTGCTCCCCCAGCTCCCGGATGCGTTTTTGCAGCTGTTCCCGGGTCACCAGGATCTCCGGTTCAATATCCTTGTAAAGTTTTCTCACCGCTCTGTCTCCTTCCTCATGCTGCGGCCTCCCTGGGGCCGCCCCGTCAGCGCCGTCAGCCGGCCTCCCTGCGGATAGCCCAGCATGACGGTTTTCTCCTCATCTTCCGCGCGGCAGGGGGCACAGGCCCTGACGCCGCACAGCCACAGCACCTGCCCTCCGGCATCCTCCAGAACGGGAACTCCTTCCCGCAGGGGGGCCGGAAGACCGCAGGACTGCAGCAGCTTCCATCCGTCCACTTCCCGCTCAGACCCGAAAGGGACACAGCGAAGGCCGGGAGCCGCCGGCCGGACCCGGGCCCCATGAAGGCATCTGGCGGGCACGCGCTGGCAGGTGATCCCGTCTCCGGTTCCGCCCTGCGGGAGCAGGTCCAGTTCTCCAAGCCCCGGAATCTGCTGTCCGGGGACCCACCTTACCGGTTCCGGCAAAGGTTCCTCCCTGAGGATCATGAGCGCGCCCGGGCTCAGCTGCGCGCGTCCCGGGCCTTCCAGGTTCCAGGCGCCGCATTCCCCCTGCCCGATGGCACGGGTCAGCGCCTCCACCACCTCCCGCCGCTGGGCGGGCAGGTGCGCGGCGGCCATCTCCCTGCACAAAAGGCGGGAGACAAGCGCCGGGTGCTGCGCCGTCAGCACGGCGCGGGGAAACGCCCGTCCCCGGGGGAGCTCCAGGCCCTGCGAAAGGCCCTCCATCCATGTGTCAAAACAGTCCTCATCCCGCTGGCAGGCCCTGGCAAAGCGGCACAGGGCCTCCTCCAGCCGGGGATTGACCCGGGACAGTTCCGGAAGCACGCGCTCCCGGACCCGGTTGCGCGCATACTGCACCTCCCGGTTCGTCGGGTCCTCCCGCCAGGGCTGCCCCCTGCGCAGGAGCATCTCCCGCAGTTCCTCCGGCGCGGTGTAAAGCAGCGGACGGATCAGTCTGCCGCTGCGAAAGCGCATGCCGCAGGCGCCGGCAAGATCGCATCCCCGGGCCAGATGCAGAAGCACCGTTTCCGCCTGGTCCCGGCGATGGTGCGCCAGCGCGATGACCTGTGCGCCGCAGCGCTGCCTGGCCTCTTCCAGAAAGGCATGCCGCATGATGCGCGCGGTCTCCTCCAGGCCCTGCCGGCGCTGCCTGGCCACCTGGGGAACCTGGCCCTGACCCGTTTCCAGGGGTATCCGCCACCCCTTGCACAGCGCTTTCACAAACCGCGCATCCTCCAGGGACTCCTCGCCGCGGATTCCGTGCTCAAAATGGGCCGCCGAGAGGCGCAGCACCCCCTGGTCCCGGAGCTCCCGCAGCAGCAGCAGCAGCGCGACGGAATCCGCCCCGCCGCTCACCGCGCACAGGATATGGCTGCCTGGCCCCAGTCCGCAGGAATCAAAAAGCACCTGCTGCAGCATCCGGCTGTCCACACCGACACCTCCCCGATTCTCAGCATATTTTACCGCCCCTGTCAATGACTGACAAGAACCAAAACGCCTGCGCTCCGGGGAGAACCGGCCCCTTCTCCGCCGGATCCGGGGTGTCCCCGGGCAGGCCGTTTCCTCCTCTGTGAAAACGCTCCGGGGCGGCTGGGGCAGCGCCGGGCTTTCACAGGTGAAACCGTCCGGATCCGGTTCCCCATCAGCCTTCAGCCCCTGCAGGGCCATGCGGCAATGAACGCCTTGCCCCACCCCCACCCCTGTGGTAAACTACCCGCATCGCTTTTCCTCTATCACCGTATGAACACCTGTGGAGGCAGCATGGCCGTTTCTGAGTCTACCCGCCGGAGTTCCCCCAAATCCTCCGGTCACCGTCATTCCTTCTTCAAGCCCCGTACCGGCTTTCCCAATTTTGTCATCTCCGTGCTGGTCCAGGCCATTCGCATCGCCATCGTCCTGATCCTGTGCGCGGGGCTGGCCCTGTGCGGCCTGGTGGCCGGCATCGCCAAGACCTATGTGGACACCGCGCCCGTGCTGGACCTGGCCGCGCTGGACGCCCAGGACCGCACCTCCTTCATCTACGATGCTGAAGGCAACCTGATCACCGACTACAAGGGCACCGAGGACCGGATCATGGTCTCCATCGCGGAGATCCCCGAAACCCTGCAGAATGCCTTCATCGCCTGCGAGGATGCCCGCTTTTTTGACCACAACGGCATCGACATCAAGCGCATCGTCGGCGCGTTTTTGTCCAACTTCTCCGGCGGCTCCACCCAGGGCGGGTCCACCATCACCCAGCAGCTGATCAAGCAGACCCTGCTCTCCAGCGAACAGTCCTACAAGCGCAAGCTCCAGGAGGCCTACCTGGCCATGCAGCTGGAAACCCGCTACACCAAGGCGCAGATCCTGGAAAGCTATCTCAACACCATCTTTCTGGGCGGCAGCTATTACGGGATCAAGGTGGCCGCCAACGGCTATTTCGGCAAGGAGCTCAGCCAGCTGACCCTGCGGGAGTGCGCCATGCTGGCCGGCCTGACGCGAAGCCCCAACTATTACAATCCCCGCGCCAATTTCTACACCCGCCGCAGCGCCGACGGCTCCAGCGCATCCATCACCAACAACCGCACGGACTATGTGCTGCGGAAGATGTATGAAAACGGCATGATCTCCCTGCGGGAATACCAGACCGCCCTCAATCCGGACACCGCCCAGGTGCTCGAAAAGAGTCCCGCCTCCACGGGCATCTACCGCTATCCCCATTATGTGGAATATGCCATTCAGGATGTCATCGACACCTTCCTGGCCATCAACGGCCTGCCGGACACCTCCGAGAACCGCTACCGCATGGAGCAGGAGCTGCGCACCGGCGGATACCGGGTGTACCTGTGCATCGACACCCAGATGCAGTCCCTTCTTGAGGAAACCCTGGCGTCATGGACCAGCTATCCCCGCCTGCGGGACCCTTCCGATGCCATCTACCAGCAGAAGAACGCCGACGGCTCCTACACGGAGATCGAGCAGCCCCAGGCCGCAGCCGCCATTTTCGACTACCGCACCGGCGAGCTCAAAGCCATCGTGGGCGGGCGGACCACCCCCACCGCCCGCAAAACCCTGAACCGGGCCACGGACATGATCATGCCGGTAGGCTCCTCCATCAAACCCATCGCCGTCTACGGCCCCGCCCTGGATCTGGGCGCCTCCCCTGCCTCCGTCGCCTACAACATGCCCGTGCCCATCGACGGCTGGAACGACAACAACGGAAAACCCAGCTGGCCCAAGAACTACGGGGGCGGCGGCTATACCGGCCCCCAGTCCTTCCGCAACGCCATCAAGAAGTCCGTCAACACCTCCGCCGCCGATGTGCTGCAGACCTACGTGGGCGTGGGAAGGTCGGTGGACTATCTCCACCTGCTGGGGATCCCCGACTGCAACATCAATGCGGATCCCTACGGCCTGGCCCTGGGAAGCTCCGGCATCACCCCGGTGCAGATGGCGGTGGCCTTTGGCACCATTGCCAACAAGGGCGTCTATCAGCAGCCCCTGTCCTTCTCCCGGATTCTGGACAGCAGCGGCAACCTGGTGGTGGACATGCACCAGCAGCAGGAGCGCCACCAGTCCTTCAAAGCCTCCACCTGCTTCCTGCTGGTGGACATGCTCAAGGACGCCGTGGCCAGCGGCACCGGCACCAAGGCCAAGATTTCCGGGCAGATCGTGGCCGGAAAGACCGGCACCAACTCCGACAGCCGGGGCGTGTTCTTTGCGGGCATGACCGGCTGGTATTCCTCCGCCGTATGGATCGGCCATGACAGCTACAAGCCCCTGTCCTCCAAGGCCACCGGCGGCAACGCCGCGGCGCCCCTGTGGCAGGCTTACATGCAGAAGATCCACAGCGCCAAGGGGCTCGCTTCCCGGGAGATCATCGACGGCACCCCGGAAAACTACAACCTGGTGCGCATCACCACCTGCGGCGTTTCCGGCCAGCTGGCCACCGACGCGTGCTACCACGATGTCAACGGTTACAAGACCATCACCGATTACTGGGACCGGGATACCGTTCCGACCACCTACTGCTCCATGCACCGCGCGGTTCCCATCTGCACGGAGAGCGGCCTCATCGCCTCCAGTTACTGTCCGGAAGCGCTGGTGGAAAACAAGGGCATTGTGCTCATTCCCAGGGGGCATCCTTTGTACAACTACCTGGACAGCTACGGCGATACGATCCGGGAATACCTGGGACAGTTCGCCTCCCTGCGCTCCAACAATGACATCAACAGCCACATCTGCCAGATTCACAACGAGTATACCGCCATGAACGGCACCGACAACGTGAGTCTTGAACAGCAGGCCTATGACCTGACCATTCAGGCCTACCAGCTGGCCGGCGCCTCCCCCGGGCTCAGCAATGACCAGCGCAGGCAGATCAACACCGCCATCAGCGCGGTGCAGACCCTGCTGTCCATCCAGCCCGTCGATACCGGTTCCCTGCAGGCTGCCACGGACAATCTGAGAAACCAGCTGTCCGCGGCGGGACTGCTCTGATTCCATCGCATCCCTCTGCGGGGGGATGCTTTTTTCAAGGAGTGAACGGTCATGTCTTCTTCATCCCCCGGACGCCTGCGGGCCTGCGCCCTGGCGGTGCTGCTTCTGCTGGTCCTTCTGGTCTGCGTGCTCCCCCGGTTCCTTCCCGGTGCATCCACCTTCTTCGGCGTGCTGGATGCGGACGGGAACCCCCTGACCCATGTTCCTCTGGGCAGCGGCGATCTGGAGGTCGGCATCAGCAGCACCTACGTGGGCATTTTCCCCAGGATGCGGCTGCTCATCAACGGGGAGGACGCCGGAGATGTCCACGCGGGCGAGGTCACTCCCCTGACCCTGCCTGCATCCTGGTTCGAAACTCCCGGCACCATGGAATTCATCCTGGAATACCGTCTGCTGCCCGGGGTGACGGTCAGAAGCAATTCTGCGCTGATTGAGGTAGGAACATGAACAGATCTTCCCGGGAGACCCCCCTGCGGCACTGGCTCCTGGCGGCCGTCCTGCTGCTTGAAAACGCGCTGCTGGCCACCCTCCTTTGTGAAGGCATCCTGCGCGGAGGGCTGAACGCCTCCCTGCTGTGGATCTTCGCCAATCCCCTGTATGCCCTGCTGGAGACCGTCCAGATTTTCCTCCTGTCGCTGCTTTTCCTGCTGCTGACCGGGCGTCCGTCCCTTGCCATGGGCGTTTCAGGCCTCCTGCCCGGAATCATCGCCCTTGTCAGCGTCTTCAAGCTGCAGCTTCGGGACGAGACCCTGGTGTTCATGGATTTTTTCCAGATCAGGGAAGGCCTCAGCGCCGGCTCCCAGTTTTCTCTGCGTCCGGACCGGCAGACCCTGCTCCTGCTGGCCCTGCTGATTTTTCCCGCCCTGCTGTCCTTCGGGCTCCGGCTTTGCGCAAAACCCCTGCGCCGCATCCTCTGCGGCCTCCTCTCCCTCGGACTTCTGATTCTGACCGGTTTCGTTTCCCTGGACCGCTACATCACCGTCGTCTTCCAGGAAAAGCAGTGGATGGAGTTCAACGGGGTCACCGGCGGCTTTCTGTGTTCCATTCCCCGAAAGCCTTCACCGCCGAAGGGCTACAGTCAGGAAGCTGTAAGGGAAGCCCTCTCCGGCAGCGCTTCCGCCTCCATCCCTCCAAAGTCCCTTCCGGACATCTGGTTTATCATGTGCGAAAGCCTCTATGATCCCCTCCGCCTGCCGGACATCTCTGTGGACACGGACCCTCTTCCCAACCTTCGCGCCCTGCAGAAGGAGGGCTGGGGAGGCGGGCTTTCCGTCAGCCAGTACGGGGGCGGGACCGCCCAGACGGAGTACGAGGTGCTCACCGGCTACCGGGCCCGTGACCTGTCCGGCACCGCCTACGTCAGCCCCGTCGCCCTGCAGGCGGACATGGCCACCCTGCCCACACAGCTGCGCGCTCTGGGCTACCGCACCACCGCCATCCATCCCGGCGAGCCCGACTTTTACCAGCGTGCCTCCGCTTATCCAAAGCTGGGATTTGACGCTTCTCTGTTTCGTCCCGACTTTGATGAGCCCATTCCCCACTTTGGCGGCCATCCGGCTGATTCCTGGCTGTTTGAGCAGCTGGCCGCCCGGCACGAAGCCTCCGAAAGGAATCAGGAGGGGCCGGTCTTTTCCTATATCATTACCTATCAGAATCACGCTCCCTACTCCTCCCGGGACATTCCGGATCTCCTGAGCGCCAGTGCCGGCGGCCGGGAATCGGCTGCCGCCTCCGGGTTTGTCAGCGGCATCCGCGAAACGGACCGCGCCGTCGGGGAACTCATGCGTCGTCTGCGCGCCTCCTCCCGGCCGGTGGTGGTGGTGCTCTTTGGCGACCATGCCCCCTCATTTTCCTCGGTGGGTTCCTCTCTTGGAACCAGGCTGGAGGACATCCA
>OMRS01000106.1 GCA_900313545.1 uncultured Eubacteriales bacterium
AAGATCAGACAGAGTTTTTGGAATAACTTCCTTTTCAGGAGATGTTCGGATTGGTTACAGAATACACGTGATAGAATAACCTTAACTTTTTGGGAAATTACACCCTAGAGGATGCCGAATGAGGGTTATCACCCAATTCCTTCTATGATCTCGTCAACAGAATCGAGGGTAACCCCCAACATCCGAAGGCAGTTATTCTGTATTTTTGTTGGTCTGTATCTGCGTTGATATTTTCCTTTTGAAAGGTCTTTGTCAGCTCTGATTTCTTCCATTTGGTCAATTATAGCAGGCAAAGTATATCGCTTCTTGTCTTTTTCGCGAGCTTTCTCTGTCTTTGTAAATATCAACGACCTGATAATTGAAGCTACAAACCAGATCAGAATTTTGGCGTGCATGGAGTTTTCTGATTGGACACCGATCTTGTCCATCCCCATCCATCCTTTTAATGCCCTGAAGGTCTTTTCCACACAGCCACGTTTGGAAACAGCCTTCATTGTTTCCTCTGCCGTCATCTTACAGTGTGTCACGAATACAATGTACCCGCATTTGCTGTTCTCTATGTCGATTTTATTATTATTTTTTTCATAATAATCTACTACGTAGGAAGGATCCTCCTTTGTTTTTCCAGCTCCTTTCCCTCGCATATTTACTTTCAGTGTCCCTTCCTCGTGATACCGGAGAGAGAAAAACTCCAAAAATGACTCGATTTCTGATTCTGTACATCTGGTCCTTCTTTCCACGATCTTTTTCAGGCGCTGCTCTTTTGCTTCGATAGATTTCATCAGCTTGAACCGATGAGCCCCTTCCAAGCTGCTATCCCAGACTATATGAAAATAGTTATCCGACTCATCATCTGTGAAAAGTTTGCCAGGGAAAGTCATTGCGAACTTTCCTGAATCACTCAGATAATTGACAGATTTTTTCACTTCATGTAAATGTTTTTCAAGGATTTCATCAGCAATTGTCATATTTTTCTTCAAGAGAAGAACATATCCTATTCCCGAGTTGCGGAGTTCTTTTATGTTCATCTCAGAAACATAGCCTCTGTCTGCGATGACGCTAACCTCAAGATTGTGAGTGTTTTCTCCATTATCTGTCCGATTCTTTCTGGCTTCCTCTTGTATTTCTCCGAGGGAACGGATCATCATAAATGCTTCTGAAATATCATTGATGGATCCAGGATAAGCTTTATGTGTAATCGGCAAACCATCCCTTTGTCGGATGGCATACTCAATGTTCACCTGGTCTTTTTCTGGATCATCTTTCGCATGTCCCTTCTGTACGATAAAAACGCCCTCCGCCTGACTATTTACATTCGTAGAATCATAGCAGACGAAAATGCGCCCATCATCCAGAGCGATGGTTGCCCACTTTCTGTCAAAATCATTGATTTTCGAAGCAGAAATTTCATCATTAATATATGTACTAATGAAAGAATCCCTTCGGATAGCATTCGAGAAGATTGCATGACTTGCAGCCCAGTGAGGGTAATGCTGAAAAACGGCTGATTCTCTGGAAATCATGTACATTGCCAAATCCAGAATCAGGTAAGCTCCTTCTTCACCAAAGACTTCTACCAATAGCTTCATCAGGCCGGAATCATCTGCGATTTTCTTTGTTACAACATAAAAGCCGACAGAGAGACAGTCATACCTCTGAGGATAGTCTATAGAAACATCAACTTCAGTATCCTGTGCAACACTTTCAGATTGATATAGCTTGTAGAATGTCGGATTTGCATACATTCTTCGGTCATTTGCCCATTCACTACCTGGATGAAGGGCAATTCCAATGCAAATCTTTTCATGATCGGCTCGTTTACCTTGACCATTTGCTTTTATCACCCATGTGGTGGAGCGGTTGACGTACACATAACCCTTTTTTGTCACCGAAACACTCTTCGGAATAGGTACGATGTTCTTTTCATCCTTCGAAATCCTCGCCACATTTCTCCCTCCCCTCTAGGGTGTAATTATACCCTAGATAGAAGGCGATTTCAATATGATTTTGATTCCTACGACTATCCATTTTTCCTTATTTTCAAAGCTTTTCTACATGAAACATCTCTTGTAGCTATACCCTCTAGGGTGTGTTTTTCAATAAGTTTAGGGACAAATTTCGGAATATACGTTGTCAGTGCATTTTTTTTGTGGTATGATCGACAACGTGCTTGAAAGAAAAGCCCGCATTTCCAAGAAAATGTGTCAGGATAACAGATGATGAAAGGAAGTATTTCACATGAAGAAGACGATCTGCAAGGTTGTTTATGATACCGATGTATCCGAGCTGATTCAGAAGAAGGCATTTGGCGCCTTCGGCGAGCAGAACGGCTACGAGGAGCGGCTGTACAAGACCCCCGAGGGAAAGCTGTTCATCTATGCGGTGGGCGGCCCTGAGTCCCCGTATCCGGAAGAGGCCATCCGTCGTGTGTCCGCCGCCAAGGCCAAGGAATGGCAGGAAGCCTGAGATCATGTAAAAAAAGGAACCGGTGATGAGCCGGTTCCTTGTTTTTTGGGGAACGAGGGAGAAAACCGCGTCTCTTCCGACGGACCGCCTGCGGGCATGAAGCCCCGGACATCAGGAGGGGCGCCTGCGGTCGTTCCCGGACTGCCGGTAATACAGCTCCTTGTCCTGGTACATGAACTCGTCCGCAAGCCGGACCAGTTCATCGATGCCGGCATCCGGGTGATCCCTGTGGGCCGCGAAACCGATGGATAAGGAAACGGTGTCCACCCTGCCGCCGCGCCACGCGGAGGCCCTGCTTCGGACCTGACGGACCAGCTGCGCGCAGTCAGGGGTTTGGACGATGGCCATGAATTCATCCCCGCCGGTGCGGTAGACGGTTCCGCAGGAGCCGATGGCCGCGATCATGCAGTCGGCGGCACCCCGGATCAGTTCATCTCCCGCTGCATGACCCAGCCGGTCATTGACCAGTTTGAGGCCGTTGACATCGGCGGAGATGACGGCCAGGCTGCCGGGAAGGTCCGGGCTGCGGAGCTCATCGACGGCCTCCTCATAACTCAGGCGGTTGTTGATGCGGGTCAGGCCGTCCATGCTGGATTTGCGGATCAGCGCCTCCTCCCTGCGTTTGTCCGCATCGATGTTCTGCACCGTATAGATGATAATCTCGGGCTTTTGTCCCTGCCGGCTGTCCACATTGATATACTGCGCCCGGAACCAGATGTTTTCCCCGTTGAGATACTCGCAGGAGATGCTCTTTCGGTTGACAAGACGCTGCGCGACGGTGGTGAGATCCGTGAATTCCCAGAAAATGTCCTGCATGTCCGCCGCGATCTGGGGCCTCAGGCCGGTCGTCATGCGTGTATGGTCCTGCCCCGGGGCAAGGGGGAGGCTGACCAGGGGCTCATTGCGCAGGTTCATTTCCGTGGATTTGGTGAAATCGATCAGGTTCACATGGTCGTAGATCTCGGCCATGGAATCGAGGATCCGGAGCTGTTCCTCCAGGGCCTTCTTCTGAACCATCGCATCGGCAAACTGCCCGAGCATCATCCGGTAATGGCTGTTGGTCCTCTGGCCCAGCGCAAGGCCGGCGCCGAAGATGATGACAGCCTCAATCGTGCACCCGCTGAATATGTTGACAAACCCCATGAAGGGAGAGGAAAAATCCGTCCGGATGGTGGTATAGCTGCCGGCCTCCAGCCAGGTGGCCAGCGCCATGGTGAGGTAGTTCATGGCGGAGGAGAACAGATATATCCGCCTGTCGCAGAACATCAGACTGAGCAGGGGGACCAGGCACCAGGTCAGCCGGATGGAAATGTGGGAGGCGGACATATAGCACAGCATGGCGTCGAGGGCCAGCAGGGTGATGATGCTGGGCAGATAGGTGTCGGGACTCTTTTTCAGGATCCGGGTATTGATTCCCGCAACGGCGGCCAGCCCGCAGGAAATGATGATGCAGGCCTGATAGCTGGTGCGCTTGAAGATGCCGCACAGGATGCCCAGGGCAATGGCGGGTCCGGTCAGGACGCAGAACCAGAGGATGCGGTTGAGGGAATAATTCATCAGGGAACGGTTCGTGCGGATGAACTGCCTGAAATCCGGAGAATCAGCCGGAGAATGGAAGACTTTCATAACCTGCTCTCCAATCTGTCACGGCCCGGCATCTTCGAAGAATGCGGGCGCCGGAGGGAAAGAAATAATTTAGTATCTAAGTATAATATAAATCCGAAGAAATAGCAAGACATGTGAAAGAGGAAGATCCGGAGGACCGCCCTGCGGGGAGAGGGCGGCCGCCAAGAGGATTGACAGGGAAAAAAGGGCATGGATACAATAGTTTATAAAGGGACGGGCTTCCCTCCCGGGGAGGCCTGCCGGGAAGGAAGGAGGCCTGCAGATGCGAAGCAGCCGTCTGCCCATGCGGCGTTTTGAAAACGGCACACGCGACCCGAGGATGATTGCGGCCATGCTGGACATGATCAGCACGGTCCACGTGGGCTGCATCGATGAGGAGGGGTACCCCTATGTGGTGCCCATGAACTTCGGATATGAGATCCGGGACGGGAAGCTCCTGGTGTTTGTCCACTGCGCACGGGAAGGGCACAAGGTGGACCTGTGGAGAAAGAATCCGAAGGTTTCCCTGACCTTTGACGTTTTTTTCAACCATCCGGACAGGGACTACCGGGGCTCGATCCACGACTACCGCTCGGTGATGGCCCTGGGAACCATTGAGGAGGTGGTGCGCCAGCGCTCCGCCGGGCTGCACGGCACGGCGGTCCAGGCCATCCTGCGCCACAACGGCAGGGCCCCCACCCAGTTCAGCGTCCCGCATTACCTCTGGATGGCGGTGTACGTGATCACCTGCGACTGGGAGGATGTGTCCGGCAAGATGGAAAACCCGGTGGAGACCCCGGAGGAGCTGCCCTTTCCGGACCTGACGCAGGCTCCCTGCCGGCAGGATCCCTTTGATCCCGCGTGGTTTTACGTCAGAAAGCCCCGGGAAGGGGGTGCGGCGGCGGGATTCGGGGAGCTCCCTGAGGCGGAGGAATTCCCGGAGGGCGCGGAACTGCCGGTTCCCGCGTGCACCCTTCGCATCCGGGCGATGTGGAAGCTGCGCACGGATACGGCGCCGGTGGACGCGGACCTGTCCGCCCTGGTCCTGGGACCGGAAGGAACCGTCCGCCGCAGGTATGACATGGCGTTCTACAACCAGCGCCGGGACCGGACGGGGACCGTCCTGCATGAGGGAGATGACCTGGAAACGGGGACCCCCGGCACGGAATCCCTGCTGGTGCATCTCGGGGACGCGCCCCGTGAGGTCAGGGAGATCCGCATCTGCCTGGGGATTTACCGGGCGGATGCGCGTGGAGGCGGCCTTGCCGCCCTTTCGCGAGTGTGCCTGGAGGCTGAAACCGCCAGGGACGCCGCCCCGGTGGCCCGGATGTCCCTGGACCCCGGAAACGCCGGAGGGGCGGCCTGTCTGGCGGTCCTCAGGCGCAGGGAGGACGGATGGGTCCTGTGCAGGGAGCTCAGGCCCTGCGGGGGCTGGAGCGTCCTGGACCTGGCCGGGCAGGCCGGCCTGCATCACTGGAGCGAATGAGTTCACACACAGGGAGGGCCTGAAGGTTTCGGGCACGGAAGGAGGACTGAACAATGCCGGTAGTGGCAGCATACATGGTCCCGCACCCGCCGCTGATTGTTCCCGAGGTGGGCAGGGGCGGGGAACGACAGATTGAGGAGACGGCCCGGGCCTACAGGGAGGTTGCCCGGGACATCGCCAGGCTCCGCCCCCAGACCCTGATTGTCTCCAGCCCCCACGCCCGCGCCTATGCGGACTATTTCCAGGTGGCGCCGGAGAAGGAGGCCTCCGGGGACTTTGGCCGCTTCGGCGCGCCGCAGGTGCGCATTCAGGCAGCCTGCGACAATGAGCTGCGGGAGGCGCTGTGCGCGCTTGCGGAGAAAAGAGGCTTTCCGGCGGGAAAGCTCGGGCCCCGGGAGGGACAGCTGGACCACGGGACCCTGGTGCCGCTGTTCTTTGTGAATCAGGAGTATACGTCCTACCGGCTGCTGCGCGTGGGCCTGTCGGGGCTCCCGCTTTCGGCGCATTATGCCTTTGGCCGGCTCATCCGGGAGGCTGTGGAGGCCACCGGGCGCAGGGCGGTGTTGATCGCCAGCGGCGACCTGTCCCACAAGCTGCGGCAAAGCGGCCCCTACGGGTTTGCGCCGGAGGGGCCTGAATACGACCGCCGGGTCATGGACGTGTGCTCCCGGGCGGCCTTCGGCGAGCTGCTGGATTTTGAGGAGGACCTGTGCGAACGGGCCGCGGAATGCGGCCACCGTTCCTTTGTCATCATGGCCGGGGCGCTGGACGGGCTGTCGGTGAAGGCCCGGCAGCTCTCTCACGAGGGCGTGACGGGCGTGGGATACGGCATCTGCATGTTCACCCCGGGTGAGGCGGACAGCAGACGGCGCTTTCTTGACGCGTGGAAGAGGAGACGGGAGGAGCAGCTGAGGCTGAGGCGGGAGAGCGAGGACAGCCACGTCCGCCTGGCCAGGGAAACCATCTGCCGCTTTGTCCGCTCCGGGGAGATCCTGCCGGTGCCGGCGTGGGTCCCGCAGCAGATGCGCTCAGGGAGGGCCGGCGTGTTTGTGTCCCTCCACCTGGACGGGAGGCTGCGGGGCTGCATCGGGACCTGTCTGCCCGTGCGCGGGAGCATCGCGGAGGAAATCATCGCCAATGCGGTCAGCGCCTCGACGGAGGACCCGAGGTTTCCGCCGGTCCGCCCGGAGGAGCTGGAGCGCCTGGAGATCAGCGTGGATGTGCTCTCGGCACCGGAGGCCGTCGACCGGCCGGAGGAGCTTGACCCGAAGCGCTACGGGATCATCGTGCGCAGCGGGAACCGGCGCGGCCTGCTGCTGCCGGACCTTGACGGGGTGGATACGGCGGAGGAGCAGATCTCCATCGCCAGGAAAAAGGCCGGCATTGCGCCATGGCAGAAGGTCACGCTGGAGCGCTTCCAGGTGGTCCGGCACAGGTGAGGAAAAGGGGGAGCGGAGATGGCCGCATGCGAGGTCTGTTTCAGAAAATGCCGCCTGCCGGAGGGCGGGATCGGGGACTGCGGGGCCAGGATCGGCTGCGCCGGAGGGACGAGGCCCCTGTATTACGGGCAGCTGTCCTCCCTGGCCCTGGATCCCATTGAAAAAAAGCCCCTGGCGCGCTTCCATCCGGGCTCCCGGATCCTGTCGGCGGGGAGCCTGGGATGCAACCTGCACTGCCTGTTCTGCCAGAACAGCGGGATATCCCAGAGGGAGGGCGGGGGCTTTCCGGCAGACACCGGAGCCATGCCCCCCGAAAAGCTGGTGGAGACGGCGCTTTCCCTGCGCGGCAGGGGGAATATCGGGATCGCCTTTACCTACAACGAGCCCCTGGTGGGCTACGAGTATGTGCGGGACACCGCCAGGCTGGCCCGTGAGCGGGGTCTTTTGTGCGTGCTGGTGACCAACGGCACGGCGTCGCTGCAGGTGCTCCGTGAAATCGCGCCGTGGATCGACGCCATGAACATCGATCTCAAGGGCTTTACGCAGCGGTATTACCGGGATGTGCTCAGGGGGGACCTGCAGATGACCCTGGACTTCATCCGGGAGGCGGTCAGGGGCTGCCATGTGGAGCTGACGACCCTTATCGTGCCCGGGGAAAACGATTCCCGGGAGGAGATGCTGGAGCTGAGCGCCTGGATCGCCTCACTGACCGGCGTCCATGGCGGCGTGCCGGGGCGGGAGATCCCGCTGCACGTGTCAAGGTTCTTTCCCCGCTACCGCATGACGGACAGGGGGCCCACGCCGGTGAGCACGGTGCTCAGCCTTGCGCAGGCGGCCCGGCAGCACCTGGCCCATGTGTACACCGGCAACTGCTGAGGACGAAAAAAGAAGGGACTGCCGCAGGGACAGTCCCGGGAAAACGGCGGGTGCGGGCGGCTCAGCCGTCCAGCCACGACACGCGCCCGGAGCACAGGTCATAGATGGCCCCTTTGATGGTGAGGGAGCCCAGTTCGGGATGGGCGGCGAAGGCTTCCCGAAGACGGCTGACCCCGTGCAGCACGTTGAGGCGGGTGGCCTTCGCGGGATCGGTGACCCCTCCGATCGCCCTGCGGATCTCCTTCGTAATGTGGCGGATGTATCCGCTGTCGTGCCCGGACAGCGCGGCAGAGACGGCGCCGCAGCGCGTGTGGCCCAGCAGGACCACCAGGGGGCAGTCAAGGTGGGCGGCGGCGTATTCGATGCTGCCCAGCTGGTGCATGTCAAGGACGTTCCCGGCCACCTGGATGGTGAACAGGTCCCCGATGCCGCAGGAGAACAGGACCTCGGGGATGACCCTGGAATCGGAACAGCACACGACGATGGCGAGGGGGCGCTGCCCCTGCACCGCGGTGCTTTGGCGCCTTTCGGGAGAGATGTCGCCCGTGAAGCGGGAGGAAGCGGCGTAGCGTTCATTGCCCTGTGCCAGCAGGAGCAGGCGTTCCTGTGCCGTCATGAAGATCACACCCTTTCTGCAGATGGGAAAAGTGTAGCAGATTCGGGGAAGGCTGGAAAGAAAAAAACCGCCGGGAAAGGCCCCTTTGGGGTCCCCCGGGCGAGGAGACTATTGAAAAAAAACAGTTGAGGGGTTATGATCAGCCCTGTTTGAACCTGCGGGGACCGGGCCCCCGGGGGCCGGGATCCGCAGGCGGGCTGAGATGTCAGCCCGGGAGAAGGAGGGATTCTCTTGAAGATGATCATTGCCGTGGTTCAGGATCAGGATGCGCCCTTCCTGATGGATGATATGGCGGAAAACGGGATCCGCTTTACCCGCCTGGCCAGCACGGGCGGCTTCATGCGGGCCGGGAACACCACGCTGCTGTCCGTCGTGGAGGATGAACAGGTGGACGGGGTGGTGGATCTCATCGAGCGGACCTGCAAAAGCCGGGACGAGGTCACGACCGCCCGGGGCATTCACTCGATGGGCGATACCCACGGAGGCTATGTTCCCCACCCGGTGACGGTCACCGTGGGCGGGGCAAAGGTGTTTGTACTGAATGTGGACCGGATGATCACGATTTGATATGCAGAGCTTTTCGGATTTTGAAGGGCAGAGCGTGCAGCTGCCCAGGCTTCATGAGGATTTTGCCGAGGGGCGCTATGCGCATGCCTACCTGATTACCGGGCCGGCGGGAACCGGCAAGAAATCCTGCGCCAGGCTGCTGGCCATGACGGCCCTGTGCCAGGGGGACGCCAAACCCTGCGGCGTCTGCGGACCGTGTATCCGGGTGCAGAGCGGGAACCATCCCGACTTTACGGAGATCGTGCCGGAAAAGGGCCGGCGGGACATTCTGGCCGGGCAGATGCGGGAGACCCTGGCGATCGTGGAGCGGCAGTCCTTTGAGGGCGGCGCCAAGGTATTCTTCTTTCCCCAGGCGGACCGCATCAACGCCACGGCGCAGAATGCCCTGCTCAAGACCCTGGAGGAGCCGCCGGAAAACACCATCTTTCTGCTGGTGACGGACCGTCCCCAGGCCCTGCTGCCCACGGTGGTCTCCAGGTGCCGTCCGGTGCGGTTCCATCCCCTGTCCCTGCAGGCAACGGCCCTGCGCCTGCAGGCGCTGGGCATGGACAGCGCTGAGGCCCGGACCCGCGCCCGGATTTCCGGGGGCTGCGTGGGAGCTGCCCTGGATGCCGGGGAAGAGGAGATGCAGCTGCTGCAGGACGTCCGCAGGGAGGCCTTTTCCGTCCGCTCGGTGACGGATGCGGCGCGGGTGACCGCCAGGTTCCGGGAGGAGAAGACCCGGCGCGCGGCCATCCTGGATATCCTGGAGGGAGCCGCCCGGGAATGCGTCCGGGTCCAGGGAGAGGGCTGCCCGCCGGAGGACATGATGCTGGAGGGGGACATGGCGGCCTATGCCGCAAAGGTGCCCCTCGCCGGAGGACTGCGCCTGATGGAGGCGGTCTATGATGCAAAGGAAATGCTGATGCGCAACGTGACCTTCGGGTCCGTGCTGGAGCGCGTCCTGCTTGAAATCGCGGAGGAATATACGAGATGGCCATGGTAGTGAAGGTGCGCTTCAAGCGTGCCAGCAGACTCTACGACTTTGACACCAACGGGATTGCCCTGCTGACGGGCAGCCGCGTGGTCACCGAAACGGTTCGGGGACTGGAGATCGGGGAATGCATGACGGACCCCCAGCCGATTGAGGATGACAGCATCTCTCAGGCGCTCAAGCCTGTTTTGCGGGAGGCGTCCGAGGAGGACCTGCGAGTCCAGAGGGAAAACGAGAACCGGGAACGGGAAGCCATGGCCGTGGCGGTGCGCCAGGTCGGGGAAATCGGCCTGGAGATGAAGATGGTGGACGTGGAATACGCCTTTGACCGCTCCAAGATCACCTTTTATTTCACGGCGGACGGCCGCGTGGACTTCAGGCCGCTGGTCCGTTCCCTGGCCACTGTGCTGAAGACCCGCATCGAGCTTCGGCAGATCGGCGTGCGGGACGAGGCGAAGATGCTCGGAGGCATCGGCCCCTGCGGCCGCCCCATCTGCTGCCGGGCGTTTCTTTCGGACTTCACCCCCGTGTCCATCAAGATGGCCAAGGAGCAGAACCTCTCCCTCAATCCCACCAAGATTTCCGGCCTGTGCGACCGGCTGATGTGCTGCCTCAAGTACGAGCAGGACAACTATGAGCAGGTGCACAAGCGCATGCCCCGGATCGGCAAGGAAGTGGAAACCCCGGATGGCGTGGGGGTGGTCAACAGCCTCAACGTGCTCGGGGAAACCGTCCGGGTGCGCATCGCGGTGGGGGATTCCTACGAAATGCGGGAATACCCGGCGGACGTCTGCCGCCGCACCGACCGGAGCGCGCAGGTGCCCACAGCCCGCAGGGAGCTCTCCCTGGAGGAGGCGGCCGGAAGGCTGAGAGAGGCGGAGCGGGAGAAGGCGCCCGAAAGGCCGAAGGAGAATACGGGGACTGAAGAGAAGGAGGAGCCGGCGCCCGAGGAGGAGGAGACCACCTCCGGGACGGAGCAGGCTCCCCGCAGGTCCCGCAGGGGAAACCGCAGGCGCGGCGGCTCCGGAAAGGGAAAAGGGCAGGGACCCGGGCCGGACAGGCCGGAGGCCCCGGCGGAAAATGCCCCCGCCCGCAGGCGCGAGCAGGGGCAGGAGGCGGCGGACAAACCGGCCAAAGAGCCGAAGCGGACGGAAAAGAAGCCCTTTGAGACCGAAGAGGGCGCGGAGAGGGAAGCCGCGCGCCGCCGGAAGCCCCGGCACCGCCATCACAAGGGTGCAAAACCAAAGGCTGAAGCCCCGAAGGAAGAATGATCCGGCAGGCCGCACGAGGCCCCGAACCCGGCCGGAATCCGGCAGGAGCGCGAAACCGGGAATTATCCGTTCCTCCGGAAGGGCGAGCGGGGCTCCTGCGGTCAGGTGACGGGAGGAAGCCGGCTGAATCCGCCGGTGCATTCCTTGGCGCCGGCATCCATCCGTGAAACAGCGCCGCAGGGCAGTGACCCGGCCTGCGGATATTCACCGGATGGCCCTACATGATGAATCCATTTCTCCCGTACGGGAGGGAAAGGGAAAAAGATGGAAAAAGCATTCCGAATTCTCCTTGTTCTGGCGGTGCTCCTGACGATTGGCGTCACGTCCTTTGCGGATGATATCGACTACACCACGGGGACCCCCTGGCTGGACAGCGATCTGGACGGGAACGTGACCGCGGATACGCCGGTTGACCTCAAGGACGATTTCGCACTTTACGTCAACAAGGACAAGATCCTTGCCACCAAGATCCCCGAGGGCTACAGCGAGGCGGGAACCGTTCAGGATGTCTTGAAGAAAAACACGGAAGACATCAAGAACATGTTCCTTGGGGAAGCGCCGAAGGAGCATGATGCAAAGCTGGCCTATGACCTGTTCTGGCTGATGATGGACTGGGACAGCCGCAATGCGCTGGGAGTGGCCCCGCTCAAAGCTGAAGTGGACGCAATCGAAGCCATTGACAGCATTGACGCGCTGAACGCCTACTTCACCAAGAAGCCCGTTGAGGATCAGCTGTCACTCCTGTTTATCCCCACGAAAATGAACGATTTCATGGATTCCTCCCGCAACCTCATCGTCGTGTCCAACGTCAGCCTCCTGCTGGAGGATTCGGCTGAGTACAGCAAAATGACCGATTACGGCAGGATCAGGAAGGACGCCGAGACCGAGCTTGCACAAAAGATGCTGCGCAAGCTTGG
>OMRS01000327.1 GCA_900313545.1 uncultured Eubacteriales bacterium
GGTGCCGTAGCCCTGGCCCACGTTGGCCGACACGCTGGAGGTGCCGCCGAAGCGTATTCGGCGATCTTTTTCTTCTCCTCGCAATGACAGGCCAGGCGGCTTGAGATATGATCCGAGGCGTTCAGTTCCGCTCCTTCATCCGGTGGGGTGTCAGCGAGGAGGACGCCTACAACTACAGCGCGATTGGCTGTGTGGAGACCGCCGTTCCGGGGAAGTGGGGCTATCGCTGCACCGGAATGTCCTATGTCAATTTCCCCCGCATCCTGCTGTGCGCGATGAACGACGGCGTCGACCTCACGTCGGGCAGGCGCTTCACGAAGGGCTGCGGCCACTTCCGCGATATGCGCTCCTACGGGGAGCTGCTCTTTGCATGGGACCGGACCGTGCGCGAGATGACCCGGTACTCCGTGATCGTGGAGAACGCCATCGACCTGGCCTCCGAACGGGACGTTCCTGATGTGCTCTGCTCCGCGCTGACCGACGACTGCATCGGCCGGGGAAAGACCATCAAGGAAGGCGGAGCCGTTTACGATTTCATCTCCGGCCTGCAGGTCGGCATCGCCAACATGGCGGATTCCCTTGCGGCCATCAAAAAGCTTGTCTTTGAGGAGAAAAGGATCACGCCGGCACAGCTCTGGGACGCGATCCTGGACGATTTCCAATCCCCCGGGAACCGGCGCATCCAGCAGATGCTGATCAGCGACGCGCCGAAATACGGGAACGACGACGATGACGCGGATCAGCTGATCGTGGAGGCCTACGAATCCTACCTCGACGAGATCCGGAAGTATCCCAGCACCCGCTGCCATCGCGGGCCCATCGGCGGCATCCGCTACGGCGGCACCTCCTCCATCAGCGCGAATGTCGGACAGGGCATGGAGACCATGGCCACGCCGGACGGGCGGAACGCCCGAGAGCCCCTGGCGGAAGGCTGCTCCCCGGCGCACAACGCCGATACCCGCGGGCCGACGGCCGTATTCAAGTCCGTCGCCAAGCTTCCCACGGAGAGGATCACCGGCGGCGTGCTGCTGAACCAGAAGATGACGCCGCAGATGCTCTCCACCGAGGAGAACAAGCAGAAGCTGGAGATGCTGATCCGCACCTTCTTCAACCGCCTCCACGGATATCACGTGCAGTACAACATCGTCTCGCGGGACACCCTGCTGGACGCCCAGGCGCACCCCGAGAAGCACAGGGACCTGATTGTGCGGGTGGCCGGATACAGCGCGTTCTTCAACGTCCTTTCCAGGAAGACACAGGATGACATTATCGCCCGGACCGAACAGACACTCTGAGGAGGAAAAGCCATGAAACTGTTCATCGATGACGCCAATGTTTCAGAAATCAAGCGGCTGTGCGATCTTTATCCGATCGACGGCGTGACGACCAACCCCTCCATCCTGGCGCGGACAGGGCGCGATCCCGCGGACATCCTCCGGGAAATCCGCGCCGCGATCGGGGAGGACCTCACCCTGTTCATCCAGGCCCTGCCCCTGGATGCCGGGGGCATGGTGCGGGACGCCCGGGCGCTGGTCCGTGTGTTTGGAAAACACACGGTCGTCAAGATTCCCGCGATCCCCGAGGGCTTCAAGGCGATCCGGATGCTGAAGGCCGAAGGCATCGCGACCTGCGGCACCGCCGTATACGCGCCCATGCAGGCCTATCTGGCGGCCAAGGCCGGAGCGGCCTATGTGGCGCCGTATGTCAACCGGATCGACAATCTCGGCTATGACGGCACGGCGGTCGTACAGCAGATCCAGGATATCCTGACCACCCACGGCATGGCCTGCACGGTGCTGGCAGCTTCCTTCAAAAACAGCCAGCAGGTGCTGAACCTGTGCAGATACGGGATCGGCGCGGCGACCTGTGCGCCCTCGATCATCGACGGCTTTGTGAAAAACCCGGCGGTGGATGCCGCAGTCGGTGATTTCGTCCGGGATTTCGCAGAACTGGCCGGCGGGCAGATGAGCATGGCGGATCTGCTGGACCGGTGAACCTGCGGAAGGAGGAGCATGACTGTCCCGGCATCCGATGCCGGATGGCCGGTTTCCCGTGATTTCCGGGTACTTTTGAGAAAATAACAGGGCGCTGATATCGATACGATATCAGCGCCCTTCAAGTGGTGGAGGTGAGGAGAATCGAACTCCTGTCCGAAAAAGAGACAACCAGGCTTTCTCCGAGCGAAGGCTGCGTTTTAAATTTCCCTCTTCAAAGCGCCCACAGCCGGGCTCAGCGAATCGGTAGCTTCATAAATGTGTTTTCGATGCAAAGCTTAGGCGAAAACATTGCCCGCTAATTCGACGCCAGTGACCGACGCAGCGGGATCGTCGGGCTGACGCGCGCCTAATTAGGCAGCGAAAGAATAACTGTTAGTGTCAGTTCAATTTAAATTTCCCGGTTTTAACGCAGCCCGGGGCTGCGGCTCGCTTACCTGATCACCTGCAATCCCGTCGAAACCAGTACACCCCCAGATTCAATCCTCCGTCCGGTTTTTTGAACGAAGTGCACGCTGGATATCCCTCTGGGCATCCCGCGCGGCGATGTCATCCCGTTTGTCGTGGAGTTTCTTGCCCTTGCACAGGCCGATCTCCGCCTTGAAGCGGCCGTCCTTGAGATAGATGGACAGGGGAATCAGTGCATAGCCCATCTTTCCGACTTCCTGATGGAGGTGGCGGATCTGGTTCCTGTGCAGCAGCAGCCTTTTGGGGCGAAGAGGATCCGTGTTGTAGATATTTCCGTGATCATAGGGGCTGATGTGCATGCCGAGAATGAAGACCTCTCCATTCTTGATCACACAGTAGCTCTCCTTGAGATTCATGCGGCCCTGGCGCATGCTCTTCACTTCAGTGCCCTTGAGCTCCATGCCGCATTCGAGCCGTTCCTCGACGAAATAATCATGGAAAGCTTTTTTGTTGTTTGCCATGGGTTTGATCCCTTTTGCTCTGGCCATGTCATTTCCTCCCTTCACGGCAAGGCGGATTATACCATGGCGGCAGACCAAATGCAATTGAACGCGTAGTTCA
>OMRS01000342.1 GCA_900313545.1 uncultured Eubacteriales bacterium
AAAAAGCGGTGTCCGCCCATGTCCATGCGGTTGCCGTTATGGACGACAGTCCGCGAGATCCCGCCAAAGGTGTCGCTTTCCTCAAGAACAGTGACATGATAATCCTTCGACCGGCTGAGAAGTTCATAGGCTGCAGTAAGGCCTGCAGGGCCGGCACCGATAATCACTGCATTTTTCTTCATGTATTCACTCCAGTTTTGAAGGTTTCGTAGAACTGAAAGACCGAGCGCAAAGAAAGAATCACAGATCATTATAAGTAGAATTCGGGAAAAAGACAATGATCATGGTGAAATTTGAATGATTTTCAGACAAATAGATCATTAGATACACAAAAATAAAAGAATCAGATAAGGTGTTTTCTGGGAATGGATAGACAGACGGGATCGGAAGAAGAGGATCAACCCGGGTGGGAGGTGTCATGGAGCGGACAAGGACATGGTTTCCTTCTTGCGGCATATCCTGTGCGGTGGTAAGATGGTCGGGTATAAACAAAGGGGGAGATGCTGTGAAAAAAACCTGTGCGGTTCTCGTGTTTCTGCTCCTGCTTGGGTGGAGCGCATCGCTGTGTGAAGACATGGATGCTGAGGTGGACAGGGCATTCAGGGATGCGGATGCGGTCGGCGGCGCCTTTGTGGTGGCGCTGCGGGGTCAGATCGTCTATGAGCGCTATTACGGGGTTCAGCAGAAGACGACACGGGTGCCTGTCGGCCCCAATACCTATTTCAAGTGCGCATCGGTGACCAAGTTTGTGACGGGAATCGGGCTTGGACTGCTGATGGATGCGGGAATCCTGGATCCGGATGAGGACATCAGCACCTATCTGGGGTATCAAACAGGAAATCCCCGCTACCCCAAAAAGCCGATTACCCTGCGGATGCTCATGAGTCATACCAGCGGAATCAATGAGGAAGGGTCTTACAGCCGCCAGTCCAGCATCCTGTCTGATATGATCTCGCTCAAGAAAAAGGCCAGGGCGAATTTCAGGGAGGTTGAACCGGGAAGCCAGTATAAATACAGCAACTTTGGCGCCGGAATCACGGGAGCCATTATCGAATCGGTGACCGGGATGGATGTGTCCACGTTCATGAGGACGTACCTTTTTGCGCCGCTGGGGATGGATGCCGCCTATACGGTTCAGCAGCTTCAAAACCCGGATGATATTGCGGCAACCTACCACAAGGATGGCAGCCTGTATCAGGCGCCGTCCTACATGCTGCGTCAAAAATATGAAGCCAAGGCGGATCCTGATCACCATTACAGGGTGACGGTGGGATCCTTGCTGATGCGGGCGAGGGATCTGTGCCGTCTGGGCATTGCCTGCTGCATGGACGGATGGGTGGATGGCATTCACGTCCTGTCCACCCAGGCGGTGGAGCGGATGCGCATGCCCCAGAGCCCCCAGACCACGGGCATTACGGAAGACAGCCCGTACAGCTTCTTCTGCATCCGGCAGGAGACGCTTCTCAAGGATCGGCTTGTCTATGGACACCAGGGAACCAATGAAGGAATCGTCTGCAATCTGTATTTTGAGCCTCAGAGCCAGATGGTGCTGTGCGTGATGAGCAATGGCTGTGATTCTGTCCGGGAGGATGGGATCATGCACCTGACACGGCGGCTGGCGGAGATTGCGGAGGAAAGGTATCTGTAAAAAAGGAGCAATAGTTATGAACGGATTGAAGGAGCGCAGAAGCGCCTTTTTTGACTGTATGACGGAAAACAGCCTGCTGCTGCTGTATTCGGGGGAAGAGATCCCCTTTTCCCTTGACGCGTTTTATCCCTTTGAATGCAATCATCATTTCTTCTATCTGACGGGACTGCGCAGGGAAAAGATGGCGCTGGTGATGAGCACCTGCGCGGACAAGGAAGAGACGATCCTGTTTATTGAGATGCCGGAGCCCCTGAAAGTCCGGTGGACGGGACGACGGGTGTCCGTGGAGGAGGCCCGGGAAATCTCCGGGATTGAGGATGTTCGGGATATCCGGACGCTGGATGAGTATCTTGGACGTCTCCACGCACGCGAGCAGGTGACCCTTGCCTGGTTTGACTGTCACAGGGAAGCCGTGGATGCTCCGGAAAGCTTCAATCTGATGCAGTGCAGAAGATATGCGCAGGCATATCCGGGCGTGCAGATCTGCGACCTGCATCCCGTGCTGGCGGCAGCCCGGATGATCAAGGATGAGGATGAAATCCGGAAGATTGAACGGGCGATTGAACTGACCCATGCCGGGCTGGAAAGGGTCTGGAGGAGCGTCAAGCCCGGGATGACGGAGTACCAGGCGCAGGCACTGTTTGAATATCAGATCCGTTTTGACGGAGCGGAAGGGACGGCCTTTGACACCATCAGCGCCAGTGGCGAAAACGCATGCCTGCTGCATTACCGGGAGAACAGCCGGGCCATCTGCGAGGACGAGCTGCTGCTGATGGACCTGGGGGCCAGATTCCAGGGCTACTGCGCGGACATCACCCGGACGTTTCCCGTCAGCGGGACCTTTACGCCGCGGGAGCGGCAGGTGTATGACATCGTCCTTGAAGCCAACCGGAAAGTGGCTGAGACAGCGGCACCCGGCATGACGCTGGGAGAGCTCAACGAGGTCTGCAGGGAGACGCTGGCGGAAGGACTGATCCGGCTGGGGCTGATCGAAAAACCCGAGGAAGTCAGCCGGTATTATATGCATAATGTGTCACACCATCTGGGGATCGATACCCATGATGCGGTCTGCTCAGGCAGCATGCCGCTGGAGGCGGGCATGGTGATTACCGATGAACCGGGATTGTATATCGATGAATGGAAGATCGGCATACGCATCGAGGATGATCTGCTGATCACGGAGAATGGCTGCAGGGTGCTTTCCCATGCGATTCCGAAGGACCCGGATGCGCTGGAGAAGCTCCTGTCGCCTGCCAGGGAGGAAGCATGAAACTGTTGATGCGGGCCAGGGGAAAGATCAACTGGACACTGGAGGTCCTGGGGACAAGGGAGGACGGGTATCACGAACTGGACATGCTGATGGAATCCGTGTCCCTGTGCGATCTGCTGACCCTGGAAAGCGATGAGAAACTGACGCTGTCCGTGGCACATCACGGGGAAAGCTTTGTTCCGGGAGATGAACGCAATCTGGTGATGAAGGCGGCCGGCGTCCTGCAGGCGGCCACAGGGTGCACAAAGGGTGCCAGAATCCACCTGAGGAAGTATATCCCTGTGGCAGCGGGCATGGGCGGGGGCTCCAGCGACGCCGCGGCGGCACTGGTGGGGCTCAATCACCTGTGGGGAACCGGACTGTCCCGGCAGGAACTGGAAAGTCTGGCGGTTCGGGTGGGTGCGGATGTGCCCTTCTGCATCGGCGGCGGCCTTCAGCGGGTGCAGGGCATCGGGGAGCGGCTGATACCGCTTGCAGCCCGGGAGAAGATGCATCTGGTGGCCTTTCAGCCCTGCAGGGGGCTGTCCACACGGGAAGTGTTTTCCTCGGTGGGCACGGATGAGTGTCCCCGTCCGGACAATGACCGGGCCCAGGCGGCGAGACTGGCGGGAAATCCGCAGGAACTGGCCAAAACCCTGCAGAACATGCTGGAGCCGGTCAGCCGGCGGATGCGGCCTCAGATGGAGGAAGGGCTTCAGAAACTGCTGAAAAGCGGTGCACTGGCTGCCCGG
>OMRS01000361.1 GCA_900313545.1 uncultured Eubacteriales bacterium
CTGGGCGATGATCTGGGTGGCGATGTTGCAGGCGGTGGAGAAGCTGTGGGGCTTCTCGATCAGGGTGCCGGTGATGACGGTGCCGTTCTGGAGCATGTCCTCCAGGTTCACCAGATCGCAGTTGTGCATGTGCTGCGCATAGTAATCGCTGTCGTGGAAGTGGATGATGCCCTCGTTGTGGGCATCCACGATGTCCTTGGGCAGAAGGATGCGGTCGGTCAGGTCCCGGCTCACCTCGCCGGCGATGTAATCGCGCTGGGTGGAGTTGACGATGGGGTTCTTGTTGGCATTCTCCTGCTTGGCTTCCTCGTTGTTGCATTCGATCAGGGAGAGGATGCGCTCATCCGTGGTGTTGCTTTTGCGGATGAGGGACCGGGTGTAGCGATAGGTGATGTAGGCCTTGGCCAGTTCAAAGGCGCCGTGTGCCATGATCTGGTTCTCCACCATGTCCTGGATTTCCTCCACGGTGGGCGTGCGCCCCAGGTCCCTGCAGTTGAGAACGACGGCATCCGCGATCCGGTTGATCTGGACCGGGGTCAGCTGGACCTGCGGGGAAACCTGGTCGTTGGCTTTGGTGATGGCCGCGACGATCTTCTCACGGTTGAAGCTTTCCTCCGCACCGTTCCTCTTGATGATTCTCATGGCATCTCCCTCTATCTGTTGAGTATAATTATAAATCAAAATACAATATGTTGCGTTTTCAGGCCCGCAACGGGCTGAATTATAGGTCAGGAATCCGGGACTGTCAAGCCGGGACCGGGGGAGGGCGCTTCACAAAGTTGTTAAGAAATGTCACATTTGCCCGGAAAGCGGCGGGAATTACCGGACGCATCCGGCGCTGCGCGCACAGGAAGCCTTGCCCCAGGGAGAAGAGTACGGGAGACCTGTGGATGGTTTTGAACAAATAAACAGGGAGGGGTGAAAGGCGGCCGGGGACAGGAAAGGGCCTGTATCCCATGGGAAAACGCGGCGGGGAGGAAAAAGAGAGATGTGACGGAATTGTTACAGGAAATTTTACATTTTCCGGAAGGATGGACATACAATATATGGTGGTATACCGAAGAAGGGAAAGAAATCCGTACAAAATAAGGGCCCTTCCCGCGGCCGCCGGGCAGCGGCGGCGGGGAGGGCGGGACGGAGGGAACTGCGCCGGGCATGCCCGCAGGACGGAGGGCGCGGGATCTTTCGTCCCGCAAGCCGCAGGAGGTTCTTGCTAAACCGGCGATGCGGGGAGTATATTGGGAGCGTCAGAAGGCGCGCCCCTGTTCCCTGCGGAGGCGGAAAACGGCGGGCGCTGCAGCCGGCGCCGGAGGATGAGGACAGGCACAGCTGCCCCGCCTTGCCGGGACCGGGCCAAATGCGGCGGCGCACGGCGGACGGCGTGAATGTCGGGAGAGGGCCCGGCAAGGCGATGCATATCCCGCGGGCCTGATGAGACTGCGCGGCGGCCCCTGCATCAGGGACCGGGCGTCCGGATCCGGAGGACAACGGGAAAGCCCCCGGTTTGCGTGAAGGAGGAAATGGATATGTCGATACGTTTTAGAAAGTCCGTAAAAATCTGCAAGGGCGTCACGATCAATTTTTCCAAGTCCGGGGCAAGTCTGTCGCTCGGGGGCAGAGGGTACGGCGTGACGCTCGGCGGAAACGGGGCCCATGCCCATGTCGGCATCCCCGGTACGGGGCTGTCCTACAACACCAAAATAGGGGGCTCCGGCAGCAGCCGTTCCCGGTCATCTGGAAGGCCGGCGGCCGGGGTCCCGGAGAAGATCGGGGTCCGGATGGATGATCAGGGAAAGATCATCGTCGAGGACAGCAGAGGGGTGGAAATCACCAGCCCGGCCGTGCTGAGAAGGATCCGGGCAACGGCGGACTACAGGGAGCAGGTGGCCCGGCTTGAGGCGCAGAGGAGTGACAGAATCGATGCCATGGTCCGGGATGCGCAGGAGGAAAACGAACGCTACATCAATATCTGCAGATACGCGGCGGTCGTGGACCCGCTTTCCCGTTTTGAATCGCGGCTCAGTGAACCCGTGAAGAATGAACACGTCATGCCGAAGTACCCTGTTCCGGCCCCGACAAAAGAGGGCATCCGGGCGGAGCTGGAGAGGGAAGCGGAGACGAAGGTGACCGGCCTGTTTTTCCTGGTGGGGCAGCAGAGAAGGCGGTATGTGGAGGAGAACCTTGAGATGCGGTACTCCCGGGCGCTTGATGACTGGGAAAAGGCAAGGGACAGCTTCCTCGCCTCCTGGAAAGAGGAGAGGCTTGCCGCAGACAGGGCGGCCGCGCAGGAGCATGAAAATCAGAAGGGCTTTATGCGCGCCCTGATTGACGGCGAGGAATCGGCGGTCTGCGAGGTGTTTGATTCCTGGATCGACGGGTGCGAGCTTCCGGTGGAGATGAACGTTTCATATGACTGGAACCAGGGGACGGGGACCATGCTGCTGGATGTGGACCTGCCTGAAATTGAGGATCTGGCGCAGACCAGGCTGGTCAAGACGGATGCGGGAAACCTGAAGGAAAAGAAGAAGACCCAGGAGGAGCTCCGGGTGGAGTATTCCAGGCTTGTCTTCGGGCTGGCGGTCTTCGTCGTATCGCATGCCTTCAATGTCTCCCCGGCGATCCGGAGGATCCTGATCAGCGCCTACACACAGCGCCGCGACAAGGAGGGCGACCTGAACGACGACTACATCTACTCGATCAGGTTTACCCGGGACATGTTCGAGCAGCGGGATGTGTCGCGGGTCGATCCCAGGGAGTTCTGTCTGTCGGCTGAAAACAGGTGCAACATGACCTCAACGTCCCTGTTCAGGCCGATTGTGCCGTATGACGGCTTTGAGTAACTCAGGAAGACCCGTACGGTCCGGCAGTGCAGGGAGCCGGTGCGCCCGCGGGGGACGGGCGCTTTACCAAAGCCCGTGAAGGGTGCTGAGCGGGTTCCGGGGCCATGCTTTGGACAGCCGGCCCTGCCGGCAGGAAGACCCGGCGCGGTACAGATTTCCCCATGCCCTGTGCAAAAAGGGTCCCGGTTTTGCGGGAGCAGCACTGTCAGGGTGCCGTCCCAGAAACCGGGACCCGTATGTTTTTCCGGACCCGGGAACGCGGACAAAAAAAGGCTGCAGAGGAAACCTCTGCAGCCGGAAAAGATGGGAACGGAAAAACTCAGCGCTGTACGCGTCCGCTTCCGGAACCGCCGGCCAGAGCCAGCACTTCCTTCTCGGGGGTGATGTTGTAGTCATACTCGATGGTCTGCTTGAGGCAGGAGGCTGCCACGGCAAACTCGATGGCCTTCTGGTTCTCGCCGGGCCACTTGCGCAGGGCATGGATCAGGCCGCCGCCGAAGGAATCGCCGCCGCCGACGCGGTCCACCATGTGGATGAGGTAGTTCTTGGCAAAGAAGGCTTCCCCGCCGGTGTAGAGCATGCCGCTCCAGTTGTTGTCGGAGGCGGAGATGCTGCCGCGCAGGGTGATGGCCACGGCCTTGAAGTTGAAGCGCTCAGTGAGCTGCCTGGCCACGGAGATATAGCCCTTGTGGTCCAGCTTGCCGCCCTCGATATCGGTGTTCTCGGCCTCGATGCCGAACACGTCCTTGGCGTCCTCTTCATTGGCGATGCACACGTCCACATAGGGCATGATCTCGCCCATGACCCGTCCGGCCTCCTCACGGGACCACATCTTGCTGCGGTAGTTCAGGTCGCAGGAGATGGTGATGCCCCGCTCCTTGGCGGCCTTGCAGGCGTCGATGCAGATCTGGGGCAGCTCGCCGCCGATGGCAGGGGTGATGCCGGTGAAGTGGTACCAGTCCACACCTTCAAAAATCTTGTCCCAGTCAAAGTCCGCTCTCTTGGCCAGAGCGATGGAGGAACCGGCGCGGTCATAGACCACCTTGGAGCCGCGCTGGGAAGCGCCCTTCTCACAGAAGTAGATGCCCAGACGGGGGCCGCCGCGGACCATCATGGTGGTGTCCACACCATAGCGGCGCAGAGAATTGATGGCAGCCTGTCCGATCTCGTGATCCGGGACCTTGGTCACATAGGCCACGTCATTGCCGTAGTTGGCCAGGGAAACGGCCACATTGGCCTCGCCGCCGCCGTAGGTGGCGTCAAACTTGTCGGTCTGAAGGAAACGAAGGTATCCCGGAGGATTGAGACGCAGCATGATTTCGCCGAAAGTAATGACCTTGCTCATTGGAAACACCGCCTTTTTACATAATCATTGCGCTGCATCGCAGCAATTCAATTATAATAAGGAATAAAAGCAAAGTCAAGTTGGAGCGGAAGCTTTCGCCCGCCCGGGCAGGCGCAAAGCTTGTCAGCAGTGGATGCTTTCGCTATAATGAGCGCGATTTTTGAAGGAACGCCCCGGGAAACTGACGGGGCGCGAAGACCCTGAACACGGAGAGGAGGCTGCGGGGGACACATTTTCCTCCGCAAAACCTGATGAAAAAATTCGCAATGGTGCTGGTTCTGGTCCTGACCCTGCTTGCAGGTGCCGCGGGGGCCGAGATGAAGATCCTTGCATCCTTTTATCCCGTTTATATTCTTACCCTGAACCTGACGCAGGGGGTTCCGGGCGTCACGGTGGAAAACCTGGTTCCCGCCACCACCGGCTGCCTGCACGACTATTCCCTGCAGACCCGGGACATGGCCCGCATCGAGAAGGCCGACGTGCTGGTGATCAACGGCGGGGGCATGGAGCAGTTCATGGACCGTGTGGCCGGCGTGTCCGGCCTTGCGGTGATTGAGGCGGCGGCGGGGATCCCCATGACGGACAGCAGCGAGGAGGGATTCCTCAATTCCCATGTCTGGATGGATCCCGCCCTGGCCGCCCGGGAGGCGGAGAACATCGCCGCGGGCCTGGAGGCGGCGGATCCGGAAAACGCGAAGGCGTACCGGGACAACCTGGAGGACCTGAAGGGGAGGCTTGCGTCCCTGGACGGGGAGATCCGGGAGATGCTCCGTCCCTTTGAGGGCAGGGAGATCGTCATTTTCCATGAGGCCATGACCTACTTTGCGCAGGCCTACGGGCTGAAGGTGGCGGGCATCATCGCCACGGAGCCCGGAGAGGAGCCCAGCACCAGGGACATCGCCAGGACCTGCGACATGGTGAAGCGCCTGGGCATCCGGGAGCTGTTCACCGAGCCCCAGTATCCCCAGACCGCCGCGCAGACCATCGCCCGGGAGACCGGCGCCCGCATCTACGTGCTGGATCCCGTGGTCTCCGGGGACGGGACCCCCGGCAGCTATGAAGCGGCCCTCCGGGAGGACGCCCGGGTGCTGAAGGAGGCGCTTGGCGGTGAGTGAGATGACCCGGCGGCTGCTGCGCAGGGAGATGGACCAGTGCAGGCTGTGCCGCATCGACGTGGAGCACCTGGGCGTGGTCCGGGACGGGCAGGTGCTGCTTTCGGACGTCAACCTGCATATCCACTGCGGGGAGCTGACGGCGCTCATCGGGGCCAACGGCGCCGGCAAGACCACGCTGCTGCGGGCGCTGCTGGGCCAGATCGAGCATACGGGCAGCGTGCACCATGTCCGGGGCGACGGCAGGGAGGTCGGCGCCATCCGCACGGGGTACGTGCCCCAGCAGCTGGAATTTGACCGCTCCTCCCCGGTGACGGTGCAGGATTTCCTCGCCGCCGCGATGACGCGCCGCCCGGTGTTTCTGGGCGTGTCAAAAAAAACGCGGGAGCGCATCACCCGGGCCCTTGAGAGGACGAGGAGCGCCGACCTGATCCGGCGCCCCCTGGGCGCCCTCTCGGGGGGCGAGCTGCAGAGGGTGCTGCTGGCGCTGGCGCTGGAGCCCCAGCCCGACCTGCTGATCCTGGATGAGCCGGTCTCCGGCGTGGACAGCAACGGCCTTGACGACTTTTACCGGATCGTGAGCGACCTGCGCAGGCACCAGCACCTGGCGATCCTGCTGGTCAGCCACGACCTGGATGTGGTGCGCCGCTATGCGGACCGGGTGGTGCTGGTGCAGGGCACCGTCATCGCCCAGGGACGCCCCCAGGCGGTCTTCGCCTCGGAGGCCTTCCGGCAGGTGTTCTATTCGAAGGAGGCGGTGGAGGAATGAACTGGGTGCCGTTTGAATGGCTGCAGTACAGCTTCATGCGCAACGCGCTGATGGCCATGCTGATGATCACGCCCCTGTTCGGGATGCTGGGGACCATGGCCGTGGACAACCGCATGGCCTTCTTCTCGGATGCCCTGGGGCACAGCGCCCTGACCGGCGTGGCCCTGGGGGTGATGCTGGGGGCCCGGGACCAGATGGTGCCCATGCTCTGCTTCGGCATCCTCTGGGCGGTGCTCATCACCTTCGTCAAGCACCATTCCAGGATGAGCGCGGACACCATCATCAGCGTGTTTTCCTCCACCAGCATCGCGCTGGGCCTGGTGATCCTGGCCAGGGGCGGCGCCTTTGCCCGGTACTCCGGGCTGCTGGTGGGCGACATCCTGTCCATCGCGCCGGAGGAGCTGCCCCTGCTTCTGGGGGTGCTGGTGCTGACCGCCGCGGCCTGGTGCGTGCTGTTCAACCCGCTGCTGCTGACCAGCGTCAACCTCTCCCTGTCCCAGAGCCGGGGCATCCGCGCGCGGATGACCGAGTACGGCTTTACGGTGCTGGTGGCGGTGTGCGTCATGGTGTCCATCCGCTGGGTGGGCGTCATGCTCATCAACTCCCTGCTGATTCTGCCGGCGGCCAGCGCCCGGAACGTGGCCCGCAGCGCCCGCAGCTACCTGCTGGTGGCGGTGGGCATCTCCATGTCCTGCGGCGTGCTGGGGCTGATCGTTTCATATTATATCAATACGTCCGCGGGCGCGGCGGTGGTGCTCATCTGCGCCCTCGTGTACTTTGTCACCCTGCCCATGCGCAGGCGCTGAGCCCGGAAGAGCCCGGAAAATCAGCGATTTGGGCCCCCGTCCGGTTGCGCGGGGAAGGGGCGGATGGTAGAATAGCCAGACCTGAAAGGGGTGGAACGAGAAATGCTGGGTGTGATGACGGTGCGGCAGGATGAGCTGCGGGTGCGGGAGGTCCGCCGGTACAGGAGCGTGTACTGCGGGCTGTGCCACGCCATCGGGGCGCGCTGCTCCCAGACGGGAAGGCTGGCCCTCAGCTATGAGACGACCTTTATGGCCCTTGTGCTGTGCTCCCTGTATGAACCCGAGACGCGGGAGAGCCTGCGCAGGTGCGCCCTGCACCCCCTGACGCGGCACCCGGCCCTGTCCTGTCCGGAGATCGACTACTGCGCGGACGTGTCCGTGATGCTGGCCTATTATGACCTGCGGGACGGCTGGGAGGACGAGCGGCGGGTGGACCGCCTGGCGGCATCCTCGCTCCTGCGCAGGGCGGCCCGGCGGGCGGGAGAGCGGCTCCCCCGGCAGAATGAGGCGGTGCAAAGGTACGTGGAGCGCCTGCGCGAGGTGGAGACGGCCAATGATCCCAACCTGGATGCGGCGGCCAACCTCTCCGGGGAGCTGATGGCCGAGCTGATGGTCATGAAGCAGGACGTGTATGAGCGGGACCTGCGGGAGCTGGGCTTCTGGCTGGGCAAGTTCATCTACATGTGCGACGCCTTTGAGGACCTGGAGCGGGACGAACGGAAAAACCAGTACAACCCCCTGCTGCTGAGAAAGGACCAGCCGGACCTGGAGGAACGGGTACGGGAAATGCTGGAGTCGGACATGGCGGGGGCGGCGGCGGCCTTTGAACGCCTGCCCCTGCTGCAGGACGCGGAGATCATGAGGAACATCCTCTATTCCGGCGTCTTCCTGCACTATGAAGCCGCCGTAAAACGGAGAAAGGACCAGAAAAAGCCATGACGGATCCCTACAGCGTGCTGGGCGTGTCGCCCGATGCGACGGATGATGAGATCAAAAAGGTCTACCGGGGCCTGTGCAAGAAGTACCATCCGGACGCCAATGTGGGCCGGCCGGATGCGGCCCAGGCTGAAAAGCGCTTCCTGGAGGTGCAGCAGGCCTACGAGGAGATCATGCACATACGCCAGGGCGGCGGAGCGGCCCGGCAGGGCAGCGGGTACAACGGTGCCTCCGGGTCCGCCTACCAGCAGCAGCAGGACCCCTTCTCGGCCTTCTGGGGCGCCGCGGGATTCGGCGGCGCGGGCTTCGGGGGAGGCGCCTACGGCGGTCAGACCCGGACGCAGGAGGAAAGCACGGTGATGCGCGCGGCGCGCAACTACATCGATACCGGCCATTACGCCGAGGCCCTCAATGCGCTGGGCAACGTGCCCGCCGCGGACCGGGGCGCCCGGTGGTACTTCCTCAATGCCCTGGCCCAGGCCGGCCTGCACAACAATGCCCAGGCCATGGAGTATGCCCGTCAGGCCGTGAGCATGGATCCGGACAACCTGGACTACAGAAGGCTGCTGAGCGCCCTGCAGAGCGGCGGCGTCCAGTACAGCCGGCAGGGCGGCCGCTATGGCCGGGAGGTCTTTGGCAACATGCAGTCCATGTGCTGCAGCTGCATCGCCCTCAACATCTGCTCCAGCTGTCTGTGCGGCGGACGGATGATGTACTATCCCATTTTCTGCTGCTGAACAAGCGCCCCTCCCGGGAGGCAGGGCTCCTTCGGGGAGGGGCGCGCTGTGTTCCCGGGGCATTCCCCGGGGGATGGCGCAGGCGCGGATGAAAGGAGACGGGGACGTGACCCATCATGAGCGGATGACAAAGTCGCCGGTGCGGCGGCTGACACTGGAGCTGGGCATCTCCTCCATGCTGGCCATGGTCATCACCACGGTCTACAGCCTGGTGGACACCTGGTACGTGGCGCGCCTTGGAACCCAGGCGGCCGCGGCCGTGGGGATCAGCTTTGCCATCATGGAGATGATCAGCTCCCTGGGATATCTCTTCGGCACGGGCGGCGGCACGCGCATGGGCCTGCTTCTGGGCGCGGGAGAGACCCGAAAGGCGTCCGAGGCGGCCTCCACGGCGGCCTTCTGCGCGGGGGCGCTGTCCGTCCTGATGGGAGGTCTCGGGCTTTTTTTCCTCTCGCCGCTCATGCGCCTTCTGGGCAGCACCCCCACCATCCAGCCCTACGCGGAGAGCTACGGGCGGCTGATCCTGCTGGGATTTCCGGTCATGTGCCTGTCCATCGTCCTGGCGACCTTCCTGCGGTGCGAGGGGAAGAACCGCCTGTCCATGATCGGCATGAGCCTGGGAGGAATCCTGAACATCGTGCTGGATGAGGTGTTCATCTTCGGCCTGGGGCTTGGAATCACGGGAGCGGCGCTGGCCACCTTCCTCAGCCAGTGCGCGGGCCTTGCGGTCCTGGTCTTCTTCTTCGCCAGCGGCAGGACGCAGGCGCGCATTTCACCCGGCGCGGTCCGGGCGGACAGGCATCTGGTGGGGCAGATCGTGCGCGCTGGCCTGCCCTCCCTGTGCCGGCACGGGGCCGGAACCCTTTCCGCCGTCTGCCTGAACCTGGCGGCGGGCATGGCCGGAGGGGACCCGCTGATTGCTGCGCTGGCCGTCTCCTCCAAGGTGACGGCGTTCGTGCTCGCCCTGCTCAAGGGCCTGTTTCAGGGGGCGCAGAGCGTTTACTCGTACAACAAGGGCGCCGGGGAGACCGGGCGCATCCGGGAGGCCTACGATTTCACCCTCAGGGTCAACCAGATCCTCATCTGCGGGATTGCCGCGGGGATGTACTTCCTGGCGCCCCCCATCCTGGGGCTGTTTGGGGGAATGGAGCAGGAAACGGTCCTTCTGGGCATCGCGGCCCTGCGGGTGCAGACCTTCGGGCTGATCTTCATGCCCTACGGCTTTTCCGTCAACATCCTCCTGCAGGCGGTGGGGGAATCGGCAAAGTCGACCTTTCTGGCCTCCCTGCCCCAGGGCCTCTTCTTCGTTCCCCTGGTGTTTGTGATGACCTCGCTGTGGGGAATCCCCGGGCTTCTGCTGACGCCGGCCGCGGCGTATCTTGCGACGGATCTTGTGACGGTGCCCTTCAAGAAAAGGGATGTGGACGGGAGGTACCCCAGACCCTGACGGGGGCCTTCCCTGAACCGGGACGATAAAGGAGAGATGAAATGGAATTCACGACACTTGGACATTCCGGCCTGAGGGTCTCCCGGGTCTGCCTGGGCGGGCTTTCCTTCGGCAGGGCCGGCGAGGGCGGCCACCGGTGGCTGCTTGACCAGAAGCGGTGCACGGAGATGATCGCCCACGCCCTGGACATGGGCGTCAACTTCATCGACACGGCCAACAAGTATGCGGAGGGAACCAGCGAGGAGTTTATCGGGAAGGCGCTGCGGGACCTGGGGGTCCCCCGGGACAGGGTGGTGCTGGGCACCAAGGTGTACTTCAACGCCACCACGCCGGAGCACCTGACCCGGAAGGCGGTGTTCTCGGAGATCGAGGCATCGCTGCGGCGGCTGCAGACGGATTACGTGGACCTGTACCAGGTGCACCGCTTTGATTACGATACGCCCGTGGAGGAAACCATGGAGGCCCTTGATGCCCTGGTGCGCTCGGGCAGGGTGCGGGCCATCGGGGCCTCGAGCATGTACGGCTACCAGTTCCACAACATGCAGCTGGCGGCGCAGCAAAACGGGCTGACCCTCTTTTGCACCATGCAGAACCACTACAACCTGCTGTACCGGGAGGACGAGCGGGAGCTGATCCCCGTGTGCCGCCAGTTCGGCGTGGACCTGATCCCCTACAGCCCCCTGGCCAGCGGGCACCTGGCGCATCCGGGCTGGGATTCCGGCACGGCGCGCAGCCGGACGGACCGGGTGGCCGCCGGCAAGTACGACCGCATGATGGAAGAGGACCTGCCCATCATCGGCAGGGTGGAGGAGATTGCCGCCTCGCGCGGCGTGCCCATGTCCTGCATCGCGCTTTCGTGGCTGTACAGCAGGGGTGTGGCGGCGCCGATTGTGGGCGCGACAAAAACCGCCCATTTCGACGACGCGGTCCGGGCGGTGGAGATTCATTTGTCCCGGGAGGAATGCCGGTACCTGGAGGAGCTGTACCGGCCGCACCCGGTCTCGGGCGCCATCTGAAGCCGGGGCGTCAGCTGTCCCCGGAGAGCATCCGCCACAGCGTGGTGCGGCTGATGCCCAGCTGCCGGGCGGTCCGGGTCTGGTTGCCGTGGTTGTCCGCCAGGACCTGGCGCACGACGGCCGCACAGATTTCATCGAGGGTCATGCCGCTGAAGGTCGGCTCGCCGGCCGGGCCCGGCACGCGCCGGTAGACCTTGCGCTCCTGCGCCAGCAGCTCGGCGACGTCCGTGGCGGAAATGTAGGGCCCCGGGGTCAGGATGGTCAGCTCGTGGAGCACGTGCTTGAACTGGGTGTAGTTCCCGGGCCAGTTGTAGCGGGTCATCATGTTGAGGGCCTCGGGCTCGAACCCGGAAACCTGC